>CACYBZ010000037.1 GCA_902772795.1 uncultured Ruminococcus sp.
GAAAAAAGCATGGATAAGGACATGAACTGTAGAAACGGTTTTGACAGAGAGTATCACAGACAGCTGAAAGTGATATCATTATCGGCTATAGTTTACCGCCTTGGAGCTGTACACCGAAAAAGGTGTATCGGTGAACACCGTTATATGTGTCAATGAGGGTATGTCATATACTGAAATTGGGTGGAATCACGAGATAGACAAGTCTTGTCCCATGTTGTGGGGCAGGACTTTTTTTGATAAAATTCCACGAGTCTTTGAAAAAGCATGACCGGAATTTTGGTTATGTAAACCCGATGTTGGCAGATTCTGATGAAAGGTTGGAGAAAAATTATGGTAAAAGTCAGACTGAAAAACGGCAGTGTCAGAGAGTACGAGAACGGAATAACGATTGGTGATGTGGCGAAATCACTGGGCGCAGGCATTTATAAAAATGCCTGTGTGGGCAAAGTGGACGGCGTAGTCAAAGACCTGAGAACAGTACTGGAAAATGACAGTGAATGTGAAGTGGAAATTCTGGGTTTTGACGATAAGGACGGCAAAAAGACATTCTGGCATACAGCGTCACACATTCTGGCACAGGCAGTAAAAAGACTGTATCCCGAAGCAAAACTTGCGATAGGCCCTGCAATTGACAATGGTTTCTACTATGATTTTGAGATAGAAAAACCGTTTTCGGCAAGTGATTTGGAAAAAATTGAAAAAGAGATGAAAGTGATTGTCAAGAGCAATATTGCTGTTGAAAAGTTTGCGTTGTCACCTGACGAAGCAGTAAAAATGCTGGAAGAAATGGGTGAACCGTACAAAGTTGAACTGGCACAGGAACACGCTTCCAAAGGTGAACCTATCAGCTTTTACAGACAGGACGATTTTACAGACTTATGTGCAGGGCCACATCTGATGTCGACAGGAGCAGTCAAAGCATTCAAGTTACTCAACTGTACGGGAGCATACTGGAGAGGTGACAGCAACAATAAACAGTTGTGTCGTGTTTACGGAACGGCATTCCCGAAAGCGTCGGTACTGGAAGAATATCTGAAAAAGCGTGAAGAAGCGTTGTTGCGTGACCACAACAAGCTGGGCAGACAGCTGGAACTGTTCACAACCGTGGATATCATCGGACAGGGACTGGCAATTCTGTTGCCGAAAGGAGCAAGAGTTGTCCAGTTGTTACAGCGTTTTGTCGAGGACGAGGAGCAGAAACGTGGCTGGTTACTCACAAAGACACCGTTCATGGCAAAGAGTGACCTTTATAAAATTTCCGGGCACTGGGATCATTACCGAGATGGTATGTTTGTTCTGGGAGATGCGGATAAAGACAAGGAAGTCTTTGCATTAAGACCGATGACCTGCCCGTTCCAGTATCAGGCATATCTTAACAGAGAGCGTTCCTACAGGGATTTGCCGTTGCGTTACAATGAGACATCAACATTGTTCCGTAACGAAGCCAGCGGAGAAATGCACGGACTTATCCGTTTAAGACAGTTTACGATTTCGGAAGGACATCTGATGTGTACGCCTGAACAGTTGGAAGATGAGTTCAAAGGTTGTCTGGAACTGGCGATTTTCATGCTGAAAACGCTGGGACTGCATGAAGATGTATCCTACAGATTTTCGCAGTGGGACAAGAACGACCGTGCGAAGTATATCGGAACGGAAGAACAGTGGGACGAAGCACAGGGCAAGATGCAGAGAATACTTGACGATTTGGGAATCCGTTATGAAATAGGAATCGGTGAAGCAGCATTCTATGGTCCTAAGCTGGACATTCAGATTAAGAACGTATACGGCAAAGAAGATACACTCATTACCATTCAGATTGACCAGATGCTGGCAGAAAAATTCGGCATGAAATATGTCGATAAAGACGGCACAAAGAAAAATCCTTATATTATCCACCGTACATCTATCGGCTGTTATGAAAGAACACTGGCTTTGTTAATCGAAAAGTATGCGGGAGCGTTTCCGTTGTGGCTTGCCCCGACACAAGTCAAGCTGTTGCCCATCGCCGACAGACATATTGACCGTTTAAAAGAGGTCGAAAAGGAATTGCAGGCAATGGGAGTGCGTTGCGAAGTGGATACCAGAAGTGAGAAAATCGGTTATAAAATCAGAGAAGCACAGCTGGAAAAAGTACCGTATATGGTGCTTGTGGGAGATAAGGATATCGAAAACGGTACAATTTCCATTCGTTCCCGTAAAGCGGGCGATCTGGGAGCGTTCAGCGTTGACGATTTCAAGGCGAAGCTGAAGGAAGAAATTGAGAATAAAACAATTCAGTAATAATTGTTGATTATTTTACTGTTTAGGTGTATGATTCAATGTGGCAGACTTGAGTAATGAAAAGTTTGTCACATTTGCATTGTAGCAAAAAAATCAGCTGTGACAGATTTTCCGAAAAGTTTTTCGGAGGGGAGGGAATACCTTTGTCACAGTGATGTTTTTTGTCGGGCAAAATAAAGGCAGAAAAGAGGTGGAATATTGACTTCCGCTACTAAAAAATTCGTTACGTTCGTAGCGATTGCACTTGTTGCCATTGTTGCTATTGTATGCAGTGTTTACGTCATTTCTGTAAACGGTAAGGACAAAGGGACAACATCATCGGCAATGGAAATTTCAGCGGCACAAATCAATAAAAGTGTAATCGAGAAAATGGGCTACAAGGGAATAAGCGAACTCGGAAACGGTGATATTTCGGGACATTTTGATATACCGGAAAACAGTGTTACACAGGCATCTATCTATATAGCACAGTCCAGTGCTTCAGCAATGGAGATTGCCTGTTTTAAACTCAGCGGTGCGGAGTATGAGGAGAAAATCAGAACAGCGGTAAGCGAACATATTGCGGCGAAGTTAAAAGGATTTCAGGAAAGTCCGAAAGAAAGCGAATATATCAGAAATTATGAACTGGAATCGGCCAACGGTTATGTGTTCATGGTAATCGGAGAAAATTCGGATATTGCGGCTAAAATTTTTCTGGATATGTTTGATAATGACGGTAAGTAAATGGTTATCGAAGAAAATCAGTAAAAAATGAGAAAAACAGTGATATTATTTGTCATTCAGTTGATTGAGGCAATTTGATGTGCTAAAAATTGATAAAAATGGATTAAGGAACGATAAGATTTTTACAAATTGCTACAAGATGTGCCTATTGTCTTGACTGATTGGGCTTAATATTGTATAATTTCATAGAAGATAAAATAAAAAGGGGAATTCAGATGGAAAAAAAAGAAGAAACTAAAGACATGGAGATAGACTTATCCTTTATCTTTAGAATATTGCAGAAAAATGTTATCCCTTTAGTTTTGTCAGCCATTGTTTTCGGTGTACTGGCTTATATGGGAACAACAACTTTCATTCCGAAACAGTATAAGGCGAGTGCAAAACTCATTGTCAACAACCGTTCGGATACTTCAGAGCGGAGTGTCAACAACAGTGAGCTGACAGCGGCACAGTCACTGGCAAATACCTATTCGGTTATTATCAAATCCAACTCTGTACTGCAGCCGGTTATTGACAAAATGCAGTTGGATATGACTTATGAAAGTCTTTCTAATGCCATAACGGTATCCCCTGTAAACGAAACGCAGGTTATAGAAGTATCAATGAAGAGTACTGACCCTAGTTTTGCCAAGAAAGTAATTGCTAATGTTGTCAAAGTGGCACAGCCTGTTATCAAAGATGTTGTAGAAGCGGGTTCGGTAAAGGTTGTTGACGAATCAAGACTTGCCAACAACGGCAGACCGGTAGGGCCGAATGCCAAGAAAAATGCAGCACTTGGTGCGGCAGCAGGACTGGCTTTTATGTTGGCAATCGTATTTTTAAAGGAACTTTTCAACAAGAAGTTCAAGACAGAAAATGATATTACCAATACCCTCGGATTACCTATGTTGGGCGTTATACCTTATGTTGACGGAAAGGATTTCACCAAATGAGTAAGAATAAAAAAGAAAGTAAAAGCAGACCCGTTGTTAAAGAACTGTTCAGTATTATGGACGAGAAAGCTCCGGAAAATTATGTAGCGTCGTTCAAGATGCTGGCTACCAATATAGAATTCATTACTGTTGCCCAGAAGTGTAAGAATATTATGATTACTTCGTCGCTGGCAAATGAAGGAAAGACGAACTGCAGTCTGAATCTTTCCATATCGTTGGCAGAACAGGGAAAGAAAGTGTGTCTGGTAGAGTGTGACCTGAGAAGACCCGGTATGCACCGTTTCATTTCGCAGAAGCGTAACGCTGTAGGACTGACGAATGTTCTGAAAGGAGAAGTTGCACTTTCTGACGCAGTAAAGAAAATCAACGGTACAAATATGAGTTTATTGCTGGCGGGTATTTCGCCGCCGAACCCTACGGAACTGCTTTCCAGTAAAGGTATGCAGGAAGTTATTACCGCACTGGAAAAAGAGTATGACTATGTTGTTTATGATACACCCCCTGCATTTCTTATCAGTGATGCGGCTGTGCTGGGAAAATATATGGACGCTACTTTTATGGTTGTCCGTCATAATTCCACCGAGAAGAAATATGCTGTCAAAGCAAAGAAGAATCTGGAGAACGCAGGAGTAAAAATATTCGGCGTTATTGTTACTGCCTATAAAGACAAGTCTAAGACAGCTTATCATGACTATTATTCTTATGACTACTATTACTACACCTATAATTATGGCAGTAACAGTAGTGAGGATGAGAAGTAAATGACGGATTTGCATTGTCATATCCTGCCGAATATAGATGACGGAGCGAAGAATCTGGATGTTGCTGTAGAAATGCTGAATATGCAGAAAGAACAAGGTGTCCGTCAGGTCATGTTTACTCCGCATTTTAAGATAGACGAAATGACATACGATACATTTGTTCAGAAAAGAGAAAAAAGTCAACAGCTTTTATCTTCCCATGAAGCCTATAGAAATTCGGGTATAACATTCAAAACGGGGTGTGAAGTTTATTTTTCGCTGAAGTTGCTGGAACTGGAAGATTTGCAGTCGCTTTGTTTTGAAGGTACGGACTATATATTGATAGAATTTTCAACAAAGATGAAACCATATGGTATCAGAGAAGCGTTGATGAAATTGATTGGTTTAGGATATACTCCGATTTTAGCACATGTGGAACGATATGGTTATTTTGCAGAAAATCCGGTTTTGCTGTATGATCTGGTGATGGACGGTTGTCTTGCCCATATCAATGCAGAAACATTGTTAAAGAACAGTGTCCGTCGGAAAACAGCGATGAAATATTTGAAATGGGATCTGGTTCATTTTTTGTGCAGTGACAGTCATTCCAATGAACATCGGACACCTAATATTAAAGAGGGGTATGAAGTTATCCGAAAAGAATTCGGAGAAGAATATGTACAATGGCTGATAAGTAACAGTGAAAAGGTATTTGACGGCAGGGATATTGATCTGAGTGTAGTTAAGAAACCGAAAAAGTTTTTGAACTTCTGGATTTAGCCGATGTGTTTAAGGCAGGAGGTAATTTGTGTGAATGTGGAGTATGCGGTTATGAGTGAAAAAACGCTGGTGAAAAATAACGTTGAAACGAAGGAAAATGAATTTGTATTTGAGGAAAAACCTGTCTATAATTTCTTTAAGCGACTGTTTGATATTGTCGTGTCGTTTTTGGCCTTGATTTTTCTTATTCCGGTATTTCTGATTATTTCTTTTGTGATTTTCCTGGAGGATAAGCATTCACCGTTTTTTACGCAGGAACGGTGCGGAAAGAACGGGAAATTGTTTATGGTATACAAGTTCCGGACGATGTGTCCGGATGCGGAACAGCGTTTACAGACATTGAAACAACAGAATGAGATGGACGGACCTGTTTTTAAAATTAAAAATGACCCTCGTATAACGAAAGTCGGAAAATTTTTGCGTTCGACAAGTCTTGACGAATTACCGCAACTGCTCAATATTCTAAAAGGAGAGATGTCTTTTGTAGGACCTCGTCCCGCATTACCGAAAGAAGTTGCAGAATATAACGAAACACATAAATTGCGTCTGTTGGTTACTCCGGGGCTTACCTGTTACTGGCAGATAAAGCCTGACAGAAACTCAATTTCATTTGAGGGCTGGATGGCACTTGACAGAAAGTACATAACAGAAAGAAATATGTGGGTTGACATTAAAATTATTTTCGGTACTTTTGCGGTTGTGTTCCGGCAAGAGGGATGCTGATAGTTGTTTCAGATAGCAGATACAATTTTATCTGTTATCTGATTTTTATTACCAAAATCTGTAAGGCGAAAATGTCCATAAAATACCAGAAATCATTCCCGAAATTATATCTTATAAATATACCCGAAGAACCTCATACTATGATTATCACATAAAAAGGGGTGTAAATGATAATGGGAATTTATGATGCATGGTCAACTTTTCTGGAAACGGGAAGTATTATGGATTATTTACAATATACGGCATTGAGGGAGCAGGAAGAAATGAGAGAGGACTTTCCCGAATATTATAACAACGATGCGGAAGCACTGAAGGATAAAGGTGACAGCGGTGAAAATACAAACTGACGGGCTTATCATAGGAGAACAGAACGTAGGCGAAAAAGACCGTCTGGTAACGGTA
>CACYBZ010000038.1 GCA_902772795.1 uncultured Ruminococcus sp.
ATCTTACCCTCGTGTTAAAAAACATAAATCTTCTAAGTTTTCTCAGAACAATAAATCTTAAGTTGACGACATTGCCTGAAAGGGGAGATGTCAGCCAACGGCTGACAGAGGGGTAATAAAAATTAACTTAGTGCATATAGGAGTTCTCCCTTAACAATCCCACAGGGAACTTTGCCCTCCACACCCTCTTTGTAAAGCCTGACCGAAACTTTCAGAACAACATTTTGCGACAGCGAAATGTTGCAGGGGTACGGAGATTTTCAGGGAATACATTGCTGAAAAAAATATTTTATCAAAATAACACTTGCAAATCGAATAATTCTATGTTATGATACAGGAAATACAACAGACAATGGATAAAAAGGAGTGGGCAGACAACAGACCCACTCTTCTTTTTATTGTTTTGTCTTTAAAGAGAAAGGAAGTGATATTGTGGCAGGAAAGAACACAGTAAAAACAGTATGGGAGATTGTCGAACCGTATGTCAATGAGCTTGGCTTACAGCTTTGGGATATTCAGTTTGTCAAAGAAGGAGCAATGTGGTATCTGAGAATTTTCATCGACAGCGAAAACGGAATTACCGTTGACGACTGCGAGAATGTCAGCCGTGCCATTGACCAGCCTCTTGACATTGCCGACCCTATCGACAAAAGTTACACATTGGAAGTCAGTTCGCCCGGCATAGAACGGGAACTCACCAGACCAGAACATTTTGAACAGTTTATGGGAGCAGATGTCATGGTAAAAATGATACGTCCTCTGCCTGCAATCGGAAAGGAATTCAAAGGAATTCTGGAATCCGCCGACAAGAACACTTGTACGGTGAAAACACAACAGGGAGAAATTACTTTCAATATCAAAGAAAGCGTATGGGTAAAATTGGACGATTTTTACTGCTGAAAACAAGGGAACGGAAACAGTACAATACAGAAAGGTTGATTCGGAAAAATGGAAAATAAAGAAACTCGCTTTGACCCTAAAGAATTATTTACCGCTATTGCCATGCTGGAAAAAGAAAGAGGTGTTTCTGCGGAATATCTCTTTTCCCAGATAACCAAAGCCATCGAAATTGCCGCAGGTAAGAATTACGGTTCGGAAAAAGTCACTTTTAAAATTGACAAGGATAAACAGATATTTGAAGCTTATATCCAGAAACAGGTAATGGACGATGTGTTTGACAACAATCTTGAAATTTCTCTGGAAAAAGCAAGGGAAATCAATCCGTCCGTGGAAATCGGAGATTATGTCAGTGTCAAAATGGATACTATGGCATTGGGAAGAATCGGTGTCAATGCGGCAAGAAACGTCATCAAGCAGGGTATTAACGAAGGGGAAAAAGGACAGCTGATGCTGGAGTTCAAAAACAAAATCGGTGAACTGGTTACTGCAACGGTAGAAAATGTCAATCCCCATAACGGAAGCATTGCGGTAAAAATCGGAAAGTCTACCGCTTATCTGAACATCAATGAACAGGTAAAAGGCGAAACATTCAAAGAAGGCGACCTTATCAAAGTGTATATTTCTGATGTACAGAAAAAGGAAAAGGGAAATACGCCGAAAATCATCATTTCCAGAACACACCCCGAATTTGTCAAGAGAATGTTTGAAACAGAAGTTCCCGAAATTTATGACGGTACCGTAGAAATCAAGTCTGTTTCCCGAGAAGCAGGTTCAAGAACAAAAATCGCCGTATACAGCAAAGATAAACAGGTTGACGCTATCGGAGCCTGTATCGGTACGAGAGGTACAAGAGTAAGTGCGATTGTTGAAGAACTCAACGGTGAAAAAATTGACATTATTGAATATGACGAAAATCCCAAGAAATTTATTGCCTCCGCTCTGGCACCTGCCAGCGTAGTCAAGGTACAGGTAGCCAGTGACGGAACAAAAGTTTGTCGTGTCACTGTTCCTGACAGTCAGTTATCACTGGCTATCGGCAACAAAGGACAGAATGTCCGCCTGGCGGCAAGACTGACAGGCTGGAAAATTGATATCCGTCCCGAAAGCGGTTTCTTTGGTGAGGAAGATGACGGAAAATTCATTGACGAGCTACTCCCTCCCAAGAAAGATACTGACGCTTATCTTGACAATGCAGATAATGAAGACGTAACAGAAGTTGCAGAAAGTACCGCCGATGAAGAAGCAACAAAAATTACTGAAAACACCGACAATGAAGAAGTAACAGATGTTACCGAAAATACGGACAGCGAAGAAGCAACGGAAGTTACCGAAAATACGGAAGACAACGAGGAAATCTTTGCAGAAGATGAACTCAGTGAAAGTGAAGAATAAAACATCAGGATAAAAAAGGCAACTCCCGTTGGTGAAAGGCAGGGATAACATGAAACAAAAAAGAATACCGCTGAGAAAATGTATTGGTTGTATGGAAATGAAGCCGAAAAAGGAGCTTGTCCGTATTGTGAAAGCTCCCGACAGCAAGGACGAAGAAAAACAGGTTGTGCAAAGCGGTGAAATTTCCGTTGATTTCACGGGGAAAAAATCAGGCAGAGGGGCATATATCTGTCATAATACAGAATGTCTGCAAAAAGCCGTCAAGGCAAAACGTCTGGAAAGAACGTTTTCCTGCAAGATTCCCGACGAAGTCTATGTCAGACTGGAAGAGGAGATTGGCAAAATTGAATAATCAACTCTTATCGTTTCTTGGTATTTGTCGGCGTGCAGGGAAAATGACGCTCGGTTATGACAGCGTTGTCAGCAGTGTTACCAACGGTGAAAGCTGTCTTGTCATTATGGCAGACGATATTTCCCCCAGAACCGAAAAACATCTTACCGAAGCATTAACGGGAACACCTGTCAGCATCATGAAAGTTCCGTATGACAGGAACACTCTGGGAAAATCGCTCGGAAAATTTACCGCAATTATTTCTGTCAACGACAGAGGATTTGCCGTAAAAATTACCGAACTGATAGAGAACAGTCAATAAGGAGGCAATTTGCTTATGATAAAATATAAAGTGCGTGAAGTTGCGACAGCTCTGAATGTCAGCACCAAAGAAATCATTGAACTTCTGGGAAAGTATGTCGGCGGTGAACCGAAAAAAACGACATCAATTCTTACCGAAGAAGAACTGAACATTGTTTTTGACTACTTTACACAGAAAAACAGTGTCAGCAGTTTTGATAAGTACTATGCGTCAGGCAAAGAGGAAGAAGCACCCAAAACAGAAAAAACGGTGAAAACACCTCAGAGCGAAAAGGCAACAGAAAAAGCAGAGAGAAACAGTACTGTCAAAAACAGCGGTGACAACAAGAAAAATCAGAAAAACGACAACAGACCGAACAATAAAAACAACCGCAACAAGTCCAAAGAAAACACTACCAGTAACACCAGAAACAACAGTAGTGTCAATACAAATACAACTCCTGCCACCGCAAAACCGAAAGACAGCAAACCTGAAAAAACGGAAAAACAGAATACCACTGATGTACAGTTCAAAAACAGAAAAGAAAGAAAAGTGGTGGATACCCGTCAGATTGTTGTGGACGTAGAAAGATACAATGAAAAATATGACCGTCTGGCAAGTGAAAAAATCAAAAGCGAAAACCAGACGGCTCACAAACAGAAAATCAATCAGCGTTCCCAGCAGAAAGGCAAGCAGAAACGAGGCAAAAAGGAAACTGAACAGGAACGTCTTAACCGTATCGAATCCGAACGTAAAAAGAAGAAAATCACTATCACCATTCCTGACGAAATTTCTGTCAATGAACTCGCTGTCAGACTGAAAGCAACCGTTGTCGAAGTCATTAAAAAGCTGTTCCTGATGGGTGTTGTCGTCAAGATGAACGAAACGATTGACTTTGATACAGCGTCACTGGTAGCTATGGAATTTCATGCCAAGGTAGAAAAAGAAGTTGTCGTTACCATCGAAGAAAGAATTATTGACGACAGCAAAGATGATGACAGCAATCTGGTAGAAAGAGCCCCTGTTGTCGTTGTCATGGGACACGTTGACCACGGTAAGACTTCCTTACTGGACGCTATCCGACACGCACACGTTACAGACAAGGAAGCAGGCGGAATTACACAGCATATCGGTGCATACAGAGTGCATATCAACGGAAAAGATATCACGTTCCTGGATACCCCCGGACATGAAGCTTTCACCGCAATGAGAGCAAGAGGTGCAATGGCGACAGATATTGCCATTCTTGTTGTTGCCGCTGATGACGGTATCATGCCCCAGACGGTAGAGGCAATCAACCATGCAAAAGCCGCAGGTGTTTCCATTATCGTAGCGATTAACAAAATGGATAAACCGGGAGCCAATCCTGACATTGTCAAACAACAGCTTACCGAGTACAATCTTGTTCCTGAAGAATGGGGCGGTGATGTACCCTGCATTCCTGTTTCTGCAAAGACAAAAGAGGGTATTGACGATTTGCTTGAAATGGTATTGATTACCGCCGAAGTCGCTGAACTCAAAGCCAACCCCGACAGAAGTGCAAAAGGTATTGTCATCGAAGCAAGACTGGACAAAGGCAGAGGCCCTATTGCCACTATGCTGGTACAGAACGGTACACTGAATGTCGGTGATGTCATTGTAGCGGGTACTACCGTAGGCAGGGTAAGAGCCATGACCAACGACCGTGGCGAAAAAGTCGAACATGCAGGCCCTTCCTATCCCGTAGAAATTTCAGGTCTTGATGAAGTTCCCGTAGGCGGTGACGTATTCAATGCCGTCAGTGATGAACGACTGGCAAGAACGCTTGTCGAACAGAGAAAGACAAAGGCAAAAGAAGAAATTTTCAATGCACAGACAAAAGTCACACTGGATAATCTTTTCAATCAGATGCAGCTGGGAGAAATGAAAGACCTCAAGGTTATCGTCAAAGCTGATGTACAGGGGTCTGTTGAAGCGGTAAGACAGTCACTGGAAAAACTGACCAATGACGAAGTAAGAGTAAACGTCATTCATGGTGCAGTAGGTGCAATCAATGAATCCGACGTTTCTCTTGCCAAAGCATCAAATGCCATTATCGTCGGTTTCAATGTAAGACCTGACGCACTGGCACAGGCTACCGCTGAACGTGACGGCGTGGAACTGCGTATGTACAGAGTCATTTATGACTGTATTGAAGAAATCGAACAGGCAATGAAAGGTATGCTTGCCCCCAAAACCAGAGAAATTGAACTCGGCAAAGCAGAATGTCGGAATGTCATCAAAATCAAGAACGTCGGATTTATTGCGGGCAGTTATGTACTCAACGGCAAAATGGAACGTAATGCGAAAATCAGGGTTGTCCGTGACGGCATTGTCATTGCTGAAGACGTACTTTCTTCCTTACAAAGATTCAAAGACTCTGTCAAAGAAGTGGCAGCAGGATACGAATGTGGTATCGGTCTGGAACATTTCGCTGACCTTAAAGAAGGCGACATTCTTGAATGTTTCAAGATTGAAGAATACAGAGATTAATAAATAACAGCAATATTTCCCCCACCTTACATAAGGTGGGGAAATATTCA
>CACYBZ010000039.1 GCA_902772795.1 uncultured Ruminococcus sp.
AATTTACGGTATTTTTACGGATACATGGTAAAAACAGACAAAAAAACAGGTGAAACTTATGGCAGAAAATGATTTCAAAGTAATATACAATTCCCAAGTTATCAAGGATATTTCTTCTTTTGTCAGTATCAACAATCACGCAGGAACACAGAACAGCAGACAGGTATGTTTTACGGTCATAGCAGGAGTAAACAATACATTCACAGATGACATCAGAAATATGGACAATGTTCTGGACAGCGAAATGAACAACGGAAAGATAATATATGTCAGAATAAAAGAACTTTCCCGTGTGTTGTCTTTTCAGGATACCGCTTTTTACGCAGAACAGTATGAAAACTGGCTCAAAAGCAACAAGAAAACATTGCATATAAAAACCGTTGACAATCACAGGATTCTGTGTCGGGTAAGCAATGCCTTACAGAAAACATTGACGTTGTTCAGTCAGACAAGGCAGGTAAATCCATCTCTGATAAAAAACTTTTCTGTAAAACTTCTCTACTGGTTCGACCTTCTTTTTGCACAGCATACCGAACAGTTGTCACAGGACTTACCGATAAAAGTAGTGGCACAGAATATTGTCAAGATACAGGAATATCTTTTTTTCTATATGCTCACGCAGACAGGGTGCAATGTTATGCTTCTGGAGAGTGAAAAGCAACTGGATACTGTCGCCGATAATCTGAAATTATCGCATAGGGCAGTGATAGGCAGTTACAGTGATGTCAACATTCCTGACTATGTACGGCATTACCGCAACAGTCAGCAGGAAGTCCGCTCAGCGAAAAATAGCGTTGCTCAGAACAGAAACGTTGTTGTTATTCCGCCACGGACAGAAAGAAAAAAACGAGATGTTCAGCCGTCTGTCAATTTACCGAATGAGAAAAAGACGACTGTCACCGAAATGCCTCCACAGATTGAAAACCAACAGACGGTAAGAAATGAAAGTAAATCGTCTGTCAAAAAAGAACGTACCACGCAGAAACGTAAGGAAAAAAGTTCAGAGGAACTGGCACAGCTGGCGAAATCGGTAGTTATGATAGCGGTACATGACAAAAAAGGTGAAATTATTGGTTTAGGTTCAGGTATAATGATAGGACAGGACGGTTATATTCTTACCAACAATCATGTTGCCAAAGGCGGAGCTTATTATTCCGTACATATCGAAGATGATAACGAAACGTATGTTACCGCTGAAGTTATCAAATACCATTCTGTTTATGACCTTGCCGTCATCAGAATACAAAAGGAACTGGAACCCATTCCGATTTACAAGGGCAGAAAAGAACTGGTGAGAGGACAGAGAGTGATTGCTATAGGAAGTCCGTTAGGATTGTTCAATTCTGTTTCAGACGGAATTATTTCAGGGTTCAGGGAAGTCAAGGACGGTGTGACCATGATACAGTTTACCGCACCGACATCAAGCGGAAGTTCAGGCGGTGCAGTGCTGAATTTATATGGAGAAGTCATCGGTATCAGTACGGCGGGTATAGTCGAGGGGCAGAATATCAACCTTGCCATGGATTACCGCTATATCAATGCCTTTATCAAAGGAATTATCTGATATAACTATGTCTGTTTTGTTGTTTGCTTTCACTGTTCTGTATGTTTCAGAGAGAAGTGTAAAATTTGTGAATGTATTATAAATGATAGGGGAAAACTCTTGAATAAATCTGGAAATAATGATATAATAGCAACATAGAGCAGATTTTTTAGAAGATAGTGATTAAAACAACAAAAGTATATGTAAGTAATTGTTTAAAATATACAAATAAATATTGAGAAAAAATGACTTTAAGGTTGAAAAGGTGAACGGAACAGTGTTCGGAAGAATAAAAGCGAATAAGCTTAGTGATATTTTTAAAACTCTGGAAAGCAGAAATGTTCAGGGGATTTATTTTTGTCGGATAAACGGTTATAATAACGAAGTGGCGGAATTTATCCGAAAATATTATGAAACAGCGGTCAAAGAGGGCGTGGTCATAGAGGGAGGAATACCCAATCCTGACGAAAAAGGGATTATGTATTACAACGAAACTATGGGAACGAGATTTTTCATGGATAAGGTGTTTATCGTGGAAAGTCTGAAAAGATGGTTGCCCCGAATGAACCAGAATCAGAGGGACAGTGTCGGAAGTGCCATTTACAATGAACTTGATGGTATGCGTAAGAAAGGCAAGAATGATAACATTCTGAAAAATGCGTATATCAAAATCATGTGCGGGCTTTATTATAAATTTGAACGTATCACCAATAAATTAGGAATGAGCAATGTGCCGAAAATCCTGTATGAAGGGTATGTCAACAATTATGAACTGATGTTGTTGTCTGTGCTGGCGAATGCAGGGTGTGATGTAGTGTTGTTGCAGTATAACGGCGATGCACAGTATTTAAAGACGGACAAAAACGGGGAAAAGTCAGATAACTATATGGGAGCGGGATTGAAACCGTTTCCGCAGGGATTCAGTCTGAAGTCTGTCAGGGACGAGATACAGAAGAACGTCAACAGACAGCGACTTTACGGAACAAAACCCGATATCGAAAATTGTACAAACGCATGGATAGACGGGAAAGGACTGGCAGATGTTCTTACGCCTGTTGAACGGCGTGGTACGGACGGCAGATTTTTCTATAATTGTTTTGTCAGAATCAGCGGTGTAGAAGATAAGACTTACTATGTCAATGAACTGTTCCAGTTTTATACCCAGTTCAAGGAAAGTAAGCGAAACTTAGTGATTGTCGATGACGAAATACCCAAACCGTCACCTGATGAAGTAGCCAGAGTCAACAAAGGAAATTACAACACGGTAGATTCCATGCTGATGGATCTGGCGAAGAATTTCAATAAATTCCCCAATGTACGGTTACAGAAAATCATTGTCAAAAGTTTCATGGATACCATGTTGTCGCTGGAGAGCGAAGCCAATATCAATAAGATGAAGAATAAAGCTGTCTTTCTGATTTGCTGGCTGAACCGTTATTTTTCGCAGTTGTTTTCCAATTCCAAGATAACGAATGTGGCGTGTTTTATTTATATGGGAGGTTGCAAGGACGACAATGAAGCCTTGTTCCTGAAATTTCTGGCAAGATTACCCGTCGATGTGCTGATATTAAGGCCGAATTTAAGCAGGGAATGTTGTCTGAAAGACAATTTGCTTTATGATATTCATTTTGACAGTTCACTGAACATGGATAAATTTCCGACAGACAATACCGCCATCAGAGTAGGAACCGCCGCCTATCATGCCGAACGGGAACTGGATACGCTGATGTATCAGGATTCGGGAATGTATCGTGACAGACAGTATAATAAAGCCGTATCGCTCACGCTGGAAACGATGTATGAAGAAATAGACATTCTTTGGAAAGAGGAACTCAAGTACCGACCGAATTTCAGTACAATGGGAGATACCGTAACCATGCCTGTTATTTTCGCCAAGATTTGCGGGGTGAAAGATAACAACGTAGACAGCTATTGGGTGACAATCAAGCGACTGATTACCGAAGAATGTTATATTGTCAGCAATGTGCCGTTTATCAATCCAAGGGGAGAGAATCCCATGAGGGTGGTAGCCACAGAGTGTCTGAGAAACGGCAAACTGCAGCGGCAGAAAATCAAGGCACACCCGAATTACCAATACGGTTTTTTACAGCCTGAAACACAGGATTATATTCTGGATAAATTGCAGATGCTGATTGATAACAACGTCATTAAGGGAACATTTGAAAACGGCATGGAATATAACATTGTAGCCGTTGTTCTGAATATGCGAAGAGAACTGTTGCGGTTGATTCAGAATTTTGATTTTACCAAGAAGAACCCCAAACTGATTTATTTACATATGAATGAAAACAGTGTAACGATAGAAGATGCAATTCTGGCAGCATTTTTGAATCTGCTGGGATTTGATGTTGTATTCTTTGTACCGACAGGCTACCAATGTGTAGAACAGTATTACAAGAAGCCGATTTTGTCGGAACATCAATGCGGTGAATACAGGTATGATTTGCGTTTGCCCGATTTCAGGAAGATATCGACAAAAGAGCATATACCGTGGCATAAAAGATTATTTAAGAGAGGATAGTAGAAAAAATGGCATTAGACTTTAGTAAAACACCCAAGAAAGAACCCCAGACAACTATCATCAATGCGACCGTTGAAAATGAAATTCAGCCGGTAGAGCAGTATGATATTGTTGCCGACAGACAGCAGATGAATTCCGAGCTGGTCAATTCCGAAGAAGTAGACAGACTGGTCAGTACGATTGAGATTGACAACATGGAATCCATCGTCACATTTGGTTCAGAAGTAGCCGAAGAAATTTCCAAGGCATCGGATATTGTTCTTAACAGTGTCAATCTTTCGCAGCTTGATGATACCAGCGTTATGCTGAACACCCTCAAGAAAGTTATGGATAAGTTTGATATCGAAGAAATCAAGGAAGAACCGGGATTTTTCGGAAGAATATTCGGTAATGCGAAAAAGCAGCTGGATAAGATACTGGCAAAATATCACACCATGGGTGAAGATATCGACAAGATTTACGTCGAGCTGAGAAAATACGAATCAGAAATCAAACAGTCCAACCGTACACTGGCAAAGATGTTCGACACGAATGTTGATTATTACCATGAACTGGTAAAATACATTCTTGCAGGTGAGCAGGGTTGCCGTGAACTGGAAGAGTACATTGCCCAGAAGCAGAAAGAAATGGAAGATACAGGGGACAGATCCATTCAGTTTGAAATCCAGACGTTGCAGCAGGCACAGACCATGCTGGAGCAGAGAACACAGGATTTAAGAATGGCAGAAAGTGTTGCCATGCAGTCTATCCCGATGATAAAGACAATGGAATTCAGCAATATGAACCTTGTCAGAAAAATCAATTCTGCATTCATTATCACTATGCCGATATTCAAGCAGGCACTGGCACAGGCAATTATGCTCAAGCGTCAGAAGATACAGGCAGAGTCTATGGCAGCACTTGACGAAAAGACCAATGAAATGCTGATTAAGAATGCACAGAACTCCGCAGAACAGGCAAAACTTACCGCAAGACTGGCATCAGGCAGTTCAATCAAGATAGAAACACTGGAAACCACATGGCGTACTATTATGAACGGTATTGAAGAAACAAGACAGATTGAAGAAAATGCGAAGAAACAGCGTATTGATGACCAGGCAAGACTGGCAAATATCAAGTCCGAATTCAATAAGAGTTACAGTATGCCGAAGGGAAACAATTAACAGGAAGAACTTTGCAGTAATTTTACTGTAAACAGAATATTTATTTTTTGGAGGTGGCTTTTCTATGCCGATAAGTTTATCAAAAGGACAGAAAGTAAGTTTGACAAAAGGTAATCCAAGTCTGAAAAACATCATGGTAGGTCTTGGCTGGGACGTAAACGCTTTTGACTCAGGTGCGGATTTTGACCTTGATGCGTCTGCTTTTCTGGTAGGATCCAACGGAAAATGTA
The DNA here is from genome assembly GCA_902772795.1 of uncultured Ruminococcus sp. Taxonomy (GTDB): domain Bacteria; phylum Bacillota; class Clostridia; order Oscillospirales; family Acutalibacteraceae; genus CAG-964. Next base: position 5,479 of record CACYBZ010000039.1, read on the forward strand.
TTACAGAGAAAGATTTCGTTTTCTACGGCAATCTGGAACATCCCAGTGGTGCAGTAAAGCACATGGGCGACAACCTGACAGGTGGCGGTGACGGTGATGATGAACAGATTTTCGTTGATTTGAAAGGGATTCCCAATAATATTGAGAAAATCGCATTTACCGTAACCATTTATGATGCAGAAAACAGAAGACAGAATTTCGGACAGATTTCCAACGCATTTATCAGAATTGTTGATGAAGCAACAGGAGTGGAGATTGTCAGATACGACCTTACAGAAGATTTTTCCATTGAAACAGCGATAGTTGTCGGAGAGTTGTACAAGCACAACGGAGAATGGAAATTCAATGCTATAGGTAGCGGATTCCAGGGCGGACTGGCAGCACTTTGCGGACATTACGGCATTGAAGTTGCCTGAATAAAAAAATAACAGTATGGGAGGAATTTTATTATGCCTATCAGTTTATCCAAAGGACAGAAAGTAAATCTTACTAAGGGAAATCCCGGATTGAAAAATGTAGTCGTAGGTCTTGGCTGGGACGTTAACGCATTTGATACAGGCGGAAGTTTTGACCTGGACGCAGCAGCATTTTTGCTTGGTGCTAACGGCAAAGTAACGAAGACAGAAGATTTCGTTTTTTACGGCAATCTGACTCACCCGTCAGGCAGTGTACAGCACCTTGGTGATAACCTCACCGGTGAAGGCGACGGCGATGATGAACAAATCAGAATCAATCTGGCAAATGTTCCTGCTGACATTGAGAAAATTGCCTTTACGGTTACCATTTATGATGCAGAACAAAGACATCAGAATTTCGGTCAGGTAAGCAACGCATTTATCAGAATTTATAACGAAGACAACGGCGAAGAGTTACTCAGATATGACCTCGGAGAAGATTATTCGATTGAGACCGCAGTTGTTTTTGCTGAGTTGTACAGAAACAGCGGTGAATGGAAGTTCAATGCGATTGGCAGCGGATACGGCGGAGGACTTGCGGCACTTTGCGGAAGTTACGGTATTGATGCACAGTAACAGCGTATGCCGACAAAACAGTATTTGGGGGATTAGACAGTAATGGCAGTAAGTTTACAGAAAGGTCAGAAAGTCAGTCTGACAAAGGACAATGCAGGACTTTCCCGAGTAATTGTTGCCCTGGGTTGGGACGAAGCACCCCGTAAAGTGGGCTTTTTTTCCAAGAAGCCTGCGGCAATAGACTGTGATGCATCTGCGATATTGTTACAGAACGGCAGATTTTGTGAAAGAGCAGATCTGGTTTATTTTGGCAATCTGCGTCACCGTTCAGGAGCAGTAACACATATGGGAGATAATCTCACAGGAGCAGGTAAGGGTGATGATGAGCATATCATTGTTGAACTCGGACAGGTACCTCCGCAGTATGACAAGATAGTTATTGTAGTCAATATCTATCAGGCGTATAAGAGGAAGCAGGAGTTCGGTATGATAAGAAACGCTTATATCCGACTGATTGATGCAAGAAACAATAACGAGATGTGCCGTTATAATCTTACGGACAACTATCAGGGAATGACAGCAATGATTTTTGGCGAAGTTTACCGCAATAACGGTGAATGGAAATTCAGTGCTATCGGTGAAGGCACAACAGACGGAGATTTAGGTACACTTTCGAGCAGATTCAAATAATCAAACAACAGGGAAGAAACTGCAAAATATTTTTACAGTTTCTTCTCTTTGCGATTTTTCCGTTTAAGGGCGTTGCCCTTAAAAATCCCACAAGGGGCTTTGCCCCTTGACCCCACCGACTTTTGAAAAAGTCGGACAAAACTTTTCGGGGAAAATTTGCTTTCGCAAATTTTGCGAAGATGTGTTGTTTTTAAGGGAAAAATGAGGTAACCAAGTCTGTAAAGGGCTTTGTTATAAAAAAATTCACGGAGGGAGAAATTCAATGAAATTCAAAGGACTTTCGGACAGCGAGGTTTTAGAATCCCGAAAGAAGTACGGATCTAATGCCATTCCCGATTCCGAACCTACCACATTCTGGCAGGAATTTCTGGAAACCTTCAGCGACCCCATGATAAGAATATTGCTTGCTATTGCAGGACTGATGCTGGTAATGTTCTTTTTCGGGTATGCTGAAATTTACGAACCGTTGGGAACAATCGTAGCGGTTATTATTGTAGCGGTTGTTTCGGCAAAGACAGGTGTTGCGAGTGACACGAAATATCGTGAACTGAAAAACAGCACCAAAAAAGACCAGTGTAAGGTATACCGTAATGGCGTTGTCACAGTAATTGACGTAGACGAAGTTGTCGTAGGTGACAAAGTATTGTTGCAGTCAGGTGACAAGATTCCCGCAGATGGTATTATTATTGACGGGTCTTTGCGTGTGGACAACTCTGCGTTGAACGGAGAAGCAGAAGAATGTAAGAAGTTCGCCACAGACGAAAGCACGGAATTTGCAGAGAATATCACAGGTGATACCTTTGTGGACAAATATTCTTTGTTCAGAGGTGCAGTAGTCTTTGACGGGGAAGCTGTACTTGATGTCAGAAAAGTCGGTTTAAAGACGATGATGGGCAAGATGGCGGAGGAAATGCAGGAAGAAGACCCTGATTCCCCGTTGAAAGTCAAACTGGCGAAGCTTGCCAATCAGATTTCGGTATTTGGTTATGTGGGAGCAACGGTTATAGCGTTGCTGTATCTTGTTTATTTCATCTTTTTCCAGAGTGGCGGAATACAGCCTTTCATCGCACTGGGAGCAGAAACCATTATCAAGAAGATTGTTGAAGCTGTATCACTGGCGGTTGTTATTATCGTCTGTGCCGTTCCCGAAGGCTTGCCGTTGATGATATCGCTGGTACTCATGCAGAACACCAGTAAAATGCTTGACCATAATGTTCTGGTAAGAAAAGCAGAAGGTATTGAAACAGCAGGTTCACTCAACATTCTGTTCAGTGATAAGACAGGTACGATTACCAAAGGACAGCTTGAGGTTGTGGATTTCTTTACAGCTGACGGAAAATCCATTGCTATCAAAGATTTAAGTAAACACAGTAAAGTCAAAGGACTTGTTGACCTGGCAATAGGCAAGAATACACAGTCCTTGTTTGATGATTCTCACAGAGTCATCGGCGGTAACGCTACTGACCAGGCATTGATGAAGTTCATCGGAGAAGAAACATTCACCACATTGCAGAAAAAGACAGAGTATGTGATTACAGAAAGTCAGAATTTCAACTCTACCAACAAATTCAGTCAGGCGAGAATAGACAGTCTGGGAAAAACGTTCTATAAGGGAGCTCCCGAAAGACTGTTGGCGAAAGCAACGAAATATCTTGACGCAGACGGCAATATCAAGAAACTGGATATGGACGTTCTTAACCGCAAGATTGATGAACTTGCCGAGAAAGCCATGCGTGTATTGTCGTTTGGCTATTCCGAAAAGGATCTGGTAGAAAATTCCATTAATGATGACCTTGTCGTTATCGGTCTGGTAGGTATCAGAGATGATGTCCGTCCGGAGGCGAAAGAAGCCATTCAGGAAGTACAGAACGCAGGTATACAGGTTGTCATGATTACCGGTGACCGTCTGGAAACAGCGGTTGCCATTGCCAAAGACGCAGGCTTGTTGAAGAGTGATGATGATGTTGCTTTGTCATCAGCGAAACTCAACACGATGTCAGACGATGAAATCAAAGCGATTATTCCGAAAATCAGGGTTATTGCCAGAGCGTTGCCTACTGACAAATCAAGAATGGTAAGACTTTGCCAGGAAATGAATCTGGTAGTCGGAATGACGGGTGACGGTGTAAACGACTCTCCCGCACTGAAAAGAGCCGATGTCGGTTTTGCTATGGGAAGCGGAACAGAAGCGGCAAAAGAAGCAGGCAAAATTGTTATTCTGGACGATAATTTCAAATCCATCAAAGACGCTATCTGGTACGGCAGAACCATTTATCATAACATTCTTAAGTTCTGTAAATTCCAGTTGGTCATCAATGTTACCGCCGTTATTGTCAGTGCAATAGCACCTTTCTTCGGCGTAGAAGAACCACTGAAAGTAACACATTTGTTGTTTGTCAACCTTGTCATGGACGGTCTGGGAGCTATCATGTTGGGTAATGAACCCGCACTCAAGAAGTACATGACTGAAAAGCCTCGTCGCAGAGATGAGAGCATTATCAGTAAGAGCATGGCAGTGCAGATTGGTGTTATGGGAGTGTGGCTGACATTAGTCAGTTTCCTGTATTTCAAACTCCCGTTGCTTGTCAATATATTCCCCGCACCCGAACCAGGGGCAGCACAATCAGC
>CACYBZ010000040.1 GCA_902772795.1 uncultured Ruminococcus sp.
GGGAACATTCCGTTATATGGAAGACGGTTCATTCAATACAGTCGATGAAGATGAATTTGAACTGGAAGAAAACTGTACAATAGGACTTACGCACCCGATTGACCTGGACACGGAAACTCTTGAACAGTGGAAAGAACAGCTTTCAGATTACGAAATCACACAGCCGATTGAACAGCTTGACCGAACCGTCTACAAATTAGAGGATGAGGAAATCGGTAAACTGGATTTGACAAGATTTAACGGCAGAGAAGTCAACGGAATGTCACTTTTGGGAAGAACATCAAAAGCAGGCTGGTATAAAGGGTCTGTGCAGGACGGTGGCGGATTCAATACTTTTTACCGTGAAGATGTAACCAAGCGTATCAGAACAGGTGTAAAAGTACAGTTAATCGGCAATGCCGTAGAACTTACTTTTGAAGGAATGTATGTCGGCGGAGAAAATGAGAACGTCAAAATTGAAAATGCACGTTTTTATCACCCTGGAACAGTCGAACGGGGAAGTTACTGTTATGATGAAGTCACCGACGAAAAAGCGATTCCGCTTGAACAAGTCAATCCCCGTTATTTCAGTGAGATTGTCAATCAGCTGGAAATTATTACCAAAGAAACTGTCAGCGATTAATGCTCGGGGAGTTTACGGGCTTCGCCCTTAAAAATCCCACGAGGGGCGTTGCCCCTCGACCCCACCACTTTTGAAAAAGTGGACAAAACTTTTGTGGCTCACTTCGTTCGGATTGTTTCTCCTACGTTCTCCGAAATCTGCAACAGCAGATTTCACCTTAAAAGTTTCGGTCAAGCCTTTTTAAAGGCTTGCGGGGTTCAGGGGCGGAGCCCCAGACAGAAAAAGGACTGCATCTATGACAGATGCGGTCCTTTTCTTAGAGATAAAGAGAGGTATTTATAATGAAAAAATCTGTTGTCTTATTCTTCAGCAGGAGCGTCCGACTTTGCTCCCAGTGTGACATTAAGGGTCACTTCTTTATAGCCACCGTTTCTCTGCTGTCTTTGCACGGTAATTTCTACGCTGTCCTGAGGGTTTTTGCTCTTGAGCTTCGCCTGAAGACTGGACATAGTCTTTACCTCGTTATCATTGAATTTGGTAATAATATCGCCTGCCTGTATGCCTGCTCTGTCCGCAGGTGAACCTGATGTTACCTTGGAAACATATACGCCTGACGGCAAACCAAATGACTGTGAATAACTATCCGTTACATCTGTACCGGCAATACCAAGATATGCTTTTCTGGAATCTGCATGACTGGTATTGTTCATCAGGTCTTCAATAATGGGTGTAGCGTCTGATATCGGAATGGCGTAACCCATACCTTCAACGTCTGTATCTGAATATTTGGCGGAATTGATACCAATAACATTACCGTTCATATCCAGCAATGCTCCGCCACTGTTACCAGGGTTAATTGCTGCGTCTGTCTGAATAAGTGTCATCGTGTTGTCTGTCATCTGCACTTCTCTTTCCAGAGCACTGATATAGCCCACAGTTACCGACTGTCCGTATCCCAGAGCGTTTCCTATCGCTACCGCAGGCTGTCCCAACTTCAATTTGCTGGAATCTCCTAATGTCGCAACCGCTATCTTGCCTTTTGTTTCCTGAGAAACATCAGAGAGCTTTACCGAAATAACTGCCAAATCATAATCTGCTTCTGTACCCTTTATCTGTGCGGAAGATGTGGATTTGTCATTGAATGTGACATTGATTTCCGTTGCTCCGTCAACAACATGATTGTTTGTGACAATCAGCAATTCGGAATCGTTCTGTGAAATGATAATTCCTGAACCACTGCCGCTGATTTCCTGCTGGTAAGAATCGTTACCGCCGAATCCGAATCCAAAGTTAAAGTAATCACTGTAAGGATTCTGCACGGTTTTTGTTCCCTTGATGTTGATGGAAACCATAGCAGGCATTACCTTTTCGACTACGCTGGCTACATCATAAGTGGTATTTACCGCTGTTTTACTGTTGCCGTCATTTACCGTCTTGAGCGATGATGTTGTGGAAATCGTGTTGCCGTTGGAAGCTGACGGAGTGAGTTTATTTCCGGCATAGTTGATACCTACCATTACACTGCCTGCCACAATACCGAAACACAGTCCTGCAACGATGGCTTTGAGTAAGAATGAACCTTTGTGTTGCTTTTTCGGTTTATCCTTTCCCGCAGACGCATATACATTCTGAGCAGTATTCGGATAAGCACTCTGAGCTGATGTGCTGACATTCTGTACTGGTGTAGTATTGGCACGTCTGTAAACATAGCTGTACTCTGTATTGTTATTCTGATAAGTTCCGTTTGTTGCTGAATTGCCTGTATAGGGATTCTGTACAACATTGTTCGCCGTATGATTTGTCGTACTGACTGTACTGTCTATTTCTGAACGGTTAGGGAAATTTTCTACTGTGGTATGATACGGTGTTGTATTGGCGGAATTTTCTGATGTTCCGTTCTGGTAAGACTGTGAACTGCTGTATATATTGTTACTGTCATCGGAAAAATTGTTGTATCTGTCGTTGAAATTATTATTTGTATTGTTATTCATAAAAACCTTTCCTTTCGGTATGATATTCTGTTTTACAGTGATTGTATTTCTTTTGGATTGGCTATATAATAGTACCCAAACCTTGAAGTTTTATTGAAATTTCTTTAATAAATGATTATTCACAAAAAGTTCATTAAATTGCTGATTGGTTCACGTTCCGATATTATTTTTTCACATTTCAAAATCAGAAAAACATTGTCGGCTCAAAAAGATTATGGTATAATGAACAGACAATCTCAACAGTCAAAGGAGTAAATAGGTATGAGAATAGCCGACAAATTTGAAAAAAACAAGACAGTCTTTTCTCTGGAAGTGTTTCCGCCGAAAAAATTTGAAGATGACATCAACGTCATCTACGAAACACTGGAACAACTTACCGATATCAACCCTGACTATATCAGCGTGACTTATAGTGCAGGTGGCAGCGGAAATACTGACAACTGCGGTAAAATCGCATCAATGATAAAAGGTATCCATAATGTAGAAGCAGTTGCTCATCTTACCTGCCTTACAAACAGCTTCGCAGATATCGATGATGCCATAACCAAATTCAAAGGCTATGGCGTGGAAAATATTCTTGCACTGCGGGGAGATATCAACCCTACTGTTTCCGCTAAAAAGGATTTCACCTATGCCAGCGATCTGGTAACCTACATCAGAAAAAATTATCCCGAAATGGGTGTGGCCGGGGCTTGTTATCCCGAAGTTCACAGCGAAGCTGAAAGCGAATTGCAGGATATCTTAAACCTGAAAAAGAAAGTCGATGCAGGTACGGATTTTCTGATTTCACAACTTTTCTTTGATAACGAGATCTTTTACCGCTTTATGGAGAAAGTCCGGATTGCGGGTATCAATGTTCCCGTAGAAGCGGGTATCATGCCTGTAACCAGTGCCAGACAGATTCTGCGAATGGTCGATATGTGCGGTGCGTCCCTGCCCAGAAAATTTTCCATGATGATTCAGAAATACGGCAATGACCCCATTGCTATGCGTGATGCCGGTATTGCTTATGCTGTCAATCAGATTGTCGATTTGATAGCCAACGGCGTGGACGGTATTCATCTGTATACCATGAATAACCCCTATGTTGCCACAAAAATTTTTGAAAGTATCCGTACATTATTATAAATCCCCAAAATTTGCAAAGCAAATTTTGCCATGAAAGTTTCGGTCAAGCCTTTTCAAAGGCTTGCGGGATTTTCAAGGGCAGAGCCCTTGAAACAGGATTTTTAAGGGTGGTAGCCCTTAAACACCACATGAAAGGGCGGTTGATATGATTACGCTGGAACAACTTGACTATGGTGAAGCTCTGCGTTATATGGGCTGTCGGAACGGTACGGCAGATGAACATACGCTGGCTATGCTCCCCGTGTGCGAACAACTTGTATTGCAGAACTGTATTCCCAGATATATATATGCTGTCTTTGACATCAGAACAACAGAAAACGGTATTGCTGTCGGTAACAGCGGTCTGTTGCTCAAAGGAAACGATATCCGAAGACATCTTACCGACTGCTTCGCTGTCATACTGATGTGTGCCACTGTTTCTGCAAAAATTGATACCCTTATCCGCCGTACACAACTGGAAGATATGACCAAGGCAATTATCATCAACAGTTTCTCGGGTGTAGCGGTGGAACAGCTCTGCGACAAGGCTGAACAGGAAATCTATCTCAAAATCAGTGCAGAATATGCCGACTGCTACAAAACATGGCGTTACAGTCCTGGCTACGGCGATTTACCCCTGGAACATCAGAAAGATATCCTGACAATTCTCGATACACCCCGAAAAATCGGCGTATGTACAGGCGAAAGTCTGACACTTACTCCGCTGAAATCCGTTACCGCAATTATCGGATTGTCCCACAGTCCCGTATCTCCCTCAAGACGGGGTTGTGTCTGTTGCAACCTCAGAAATGTATGTCAGTACAGAAAGGCTGGTAATCATTGTGTTCAGTAAATTACTTCAGGAAAAAAATTTCATTATTCTCGATGGCGGTATGGGTACACAGTTACAGGCAAACGGTCTGAAAACAGGTGAATGTCCTGAATTGTTCAGTATCACACACCCCGAAATCGTGGAGAAAATTCATCGTTCCTATATTGAAGCAGGGTCTATGATTATCTATACCAACACGTTCGGGGCAAACCGCTACAAACTTGCTGACAGCGGTTATTCGGTAAAGGAAGTTGTCGAAGCAAGTGTGAACGTGGCAAAACGTGCCGTGAAAAATACACATTGTCTTGTTGCTCTGGATATCGGCCCGATAGGTCAGCTGATGGAACCTACGGGAAGTCTTTCTTTTGACGAAGCCTATGACATCTACAAGGAAGTTATTCTGGCAGGACAACAGGCGGATTTGATTGTCTTTGAAACCATGACAGATTTAAGCGAACTCAAAGCAGGAGTGCTCTCCGCCAAAGAAAACACGGACAAGGCTGTCATCTGTACCATGACTTTTGAAGAAAACAGACGTACCTTTACAGGCTGTTGTGTTTCAGCGATGGCACTCACAATGCAGGGACTGGGAGTTGACGCTCTGGGCGTGAACTGTTCTTTAGGCCCCGAACAATTACAGGGCGTGGTCGAAGAACTGGCAAAATGGACAACACTCCCCCTGATTGTCAAACCGAATGCAGGTCTGCCTGACCCCTCCACGGGAAAATATGACCTCCTCCCCCTTGATTTCGCCCGCAGTATGGTAAAAAATATCGTTCCGACGGGTGCTGTCATTCTTGGCGGTTGTTGCGGAACAACGCCCGAATATATCCGTATGCTGACTAAAGAACTGGAACATGTCCGTCCGATAACTGTTTCCGCTGATATTCCCAGTGCGGTATGTTCTGCCAGCCGTACTGTCGTCATCAATCAGCCACGCATCATCGGAGAAAGAATCAACCCCACAGGAAAAAAACTGTTCAAAGAGGCTTTACGCAACAACAATCTTGACTACATTCTTTCTCAGGGTATCGAACAGGTACACGCAGGAGCGGATATTCTTGATGTCAACGTGGGTCTGCCCGAAATCGACGAAGAAAAAATGATGGTAAGAGCTGTCAAAGGTTTACAGGGGGTTGTTGATGTCCCCTTACAGATAGACTCCACCATACCGAAAGTTCTCGAAAGTGCTTTACGGGTATACAGCGGTAAACCGATTGTCAATTCCGTCAACGGGGAAGAAAAATCATTGGAAAGTGTCTTACCGCTTGTCAAAAAATACGGTGCGTCCGTTGTCGGCCTTACCCTCGACAAAGACGGTATTCCCAAAACGGCAGAGGGTCGTTTTGCTATCGCTAAAAAGATTGTCGAAAGGGCTAACGCTCTGGGTATCAAAAACAGTGACATCTATATTGACTGCCTTACCCTCACCGCCTCTGCCGAACAGGAGGGCGTTACCGAAACCCTCAACGCTCTGGAAAGAGTAAAAAAAGAACTGGGAGTAAAAACTGTTCTGGGTGTTTCCAATATTTCTTTCGGTCTGCCCAACAGAGAACTTGTCACCTCCACTTTTCTGACGATGGCATTACAGAAAGGTCTTGACTTGCCCATCATCAACCCCAATGTGGACGCTATGACGGGAGCAGTAAGAGCCTACAAACTCTTAGCCAACATTGACAGAAATTCCGTGGAGTTCATACAGGCTTACAACAATGCGGACAGCAAAAAAACACCGTCTGCCAAATCGGACAAAACCATTACCCTAAACTATGCCATAGAAAACGGTCTGAAAAAAGAAGGGGCGGAAATCACTGAAAAACTGCTGGAAACCATCTCCCCTATGGATATCATTAACAATTATCTGATTCCCACCCTTGACAAAACAGGCGTGGAATTTGAAAAAGGCAGAATTTTCTTACCACAGCTGATTCAGTCAGCAAGTGTATCGCAGGCGTGCTTTGAGGTGATAAAGAAAAAACTGCTTGCAGAAAACAACAATCCCGTCAGTAAGGGAAAAATCGTGCTTGCTACCGTCAAAGGCGATGTGCATGACATCGGAAAGAATATTGTCAAGGTTCTTCTGGAAAATTACGGCTATACCGTCATTGACTTGGGAAAAGATGTCGATTATGAAGAAGTTGTCAGGGCAACCGTGGAAAACAATGTCAGACTGGTGGGACTTTCCGCTTTGATGACCACTACCCTCAAGTCTATGGAAGAAACCATAAAATTATTACGTCAGTACTGTGAATGTAAGGTCATGGTCGGCGGTGCGGTACTTACTCCCGAATACGCAAAGCAAATCGGGGCGGATTTCTACAGCAAAGACGCTAAGGAAAGTGTCGATATCGCCAAAAAAGTACTCGGCTGACAGGAGATTGTTTTCATGTACGACTACGAAAAACTGAAAAATACTCTGCAAACGCTGTCCGAAGAAAAACACCGTGACTTTCACAGAAAACTTGTGCCGAATATCAAAGACAACCTCATCATTCTGGGAATACCTGTTCCCCGCCTGAGAAAACTCGCCAAAGAAATTCTGTCGGAATGTGACAATATTGATGATTATTTCGCTTGTGTCGGTCATACGTTCTATGAAGAAATCATGTTGCAGGGTATTGTCATCGGATATCTGTCATGCGACCACCGGAAAAAACTGCATTATATTTCTGCCTTTGTGCCCAACATCTCTGATTGGGCGGTATGCGATACTTTCTGTAGCAGTATCCGTATTCCCAAAACGGAAAAGCAAAGTTTCTATGAATATTTATCCCCATATCTTTATGGTGAAAATGAATTTGCTGTCCGTTTCGGCGTTGTCATGCTCCTTCAGAACTATGTGTGCGATGAATTCATCGTCCGAACACTCGACACCCTGAAAAATATCCGCAACAATCAATATTATGTACAGATGGCATTGGCTTGGGCATGGAGTGTCTGTTACATCAAATATCCCGAACAGACTCTATCCGTATTTGCGGAAAAATCTCTGGACAGATTCGTACAGAACAAAGCTATACAGAAATGTCGGGAAAGTCTTCGGATAACTGATAATGATAAAAAAAGGTTGTTGTCTTATAAGATAAAATAAAAAGGTGGTATCTTCATGAAAGAAATTCTTATTGTCGGTGTCGGCGGATTCATCGGTGCAGTATGCCGATATCTTTTCGGGCTGATACCCCTGAAAGAACCTCATATTTTTCCGTTCAAGACCTTTGCGGTCAACGTAACAGGCTGTATTCTGATAGGCATTATTGCCGTTCTTGCCCAGCGTCATTTTTCATCAGACAGTCCTCTTATCCTTTTTCTGAAAACAGGGGTCTGCGGTGGCTTTACCACCTTTTCGACTTTTGCTCTGGAAACATCAGCTATGTTTCACAGCGGAAACAACGGTGTTGCGTTTTTATATGTAATACTGAGTGTCGGTATCGGCGTTGGTGTGATATGGCTTACCACCTGTATTTTTCCCTAGACAATGCCATTGGTGAATATTTTCTCTGCCTTTCAGAAAAAATTCTGAAAGGCAATTTTTTTTTCTGAAAAGCTTGACAATTCTATATCCATATGTTATTATCTATATGTAAGGTTAAGTATATTTGTAGTTAACATTATAACATTGTTCGGTCAGTATTCGGGCAAACGGATTTTTCAACATTCCATTAAATACCCCCAAAAAACTATTTTTTCTCTCCTTTTGTCACAGTGCCGAATTATCCGCTGTCGGCAATCTGAACAAAATCAGGAAATCTCTATGTATCATTCATTTTCCCCTTTCTCCGTTCTGTACACCAAAAAACTGACCTGAACCAAAAAGGAACAGTCCCGTCTGTCGGTGACTGTTCCTTTTTGCTTTATCTGGTATAACGGCTATGCCTTGTCAGGTTGTTTGGGAGTCGTCTGTTTCTGTGAAACCGTCGGATAATCGGTGATACCCTTGCCTGTGTTCGGACGGTAATGCGAATACACAGCGTCACTGAAAAATACCATGAGCAAGACAATACATATCGGTAAAATCATTTTTAACCTTATGTTTTTGATTCTGTTGTCAAGAAAAGGGGCAATCAGATAGACTACCGCCATACCTCCGATACCGAACACCAGCAGACCTTCGGCACAGATTCGGCCATCTATATTCAGAAAATACCCGCTGTAATCCCACCATTTCTGTCCCATTGATTTTTCCAGCTGCAAAGACGTGAAAAATTCCACAATACCGCAAAGTACGATGGAGGACAAAAATTCGGCAAGAAAATTCTGTCGGAATTTATTGAGTACTATCACAATCATGATACTGCCTGCCCCGTAAATCGGCAACCACGGGCCATGCATGACACCCCTGTTGACAAATACGCCGTCCGAAACCAGATGTAATGCCACTTCCCACGACCAGCCGACAAAACATAACAGGAAAAATATGATGGTCAGCGATATGACGGAATAATGACGGATACAATGCAGACTTTCCATCATGGATTTCCGTTCCTTTTCGGACGCATTGGGCGAAAGTCGTGACGGATAACTTCTGTGTTCACACGCATTGTCACAGGAATTCAGTTTCATTTTGGCTTCCATATAACGGGAATATTCTTCTTCCGTCTTATCGTAACAAAATACCACACCAAAAATATCCGCAAAAAACTTTGCTATACCTTTTTTCCTTGTATAGCCTTTTTCCACGATTTTTTGATAATTTATTCTGTCCGCATAATACTGATTCAACAATGTTTCATCAGCAAGTTCATATAAGTAAATATCGTTGAGCTTTTCAGCAACAGGTATTTCTTGTTCCTTTGCCTGCTCTCTGAACCTGACATAATATTCTACCTCTGTTGATGACCTGTAAGGAGCAACATAAAACAGATGCAACAGTCCGAAAGTCAGAAAATAGTCAAGAAGTATCCAGCCCATAAAACTCAAATCCACAACAAACATTTCCCATTTATGACCTTTCATCATCTTTCGGGAAAGGGTAATTGCCTGAGTCGGCCTGATAGCCGGATTTTCCGCCACAATATACGGCACCATTTTATAAGAATAGTACTTGATAAAACCGCCGACTATCGTCAAATCCCAGAGAGCGAGGAAAACGTATTTGAGGAGCATTGTCGCTGACGCATTCCAGAAAGATTTCTGCTTGACCAGCCACAAAAAGTTACCTACAGACAATCTTTCATAAGTCCGTCCCTCAAGAAAAAACCTTGCCATAACAACATGATATGTATTGATAAAGAATATCCATACCAGCAACATGAAAACGGCTGAAATGCATATACCGATAGCGTCTGCACTTTTTGTCATAATCATGTTGCTGACTGCCGAAACCGTGGCAATTATCGGCGACCCCATAGCGTGAACATTGATGAAATTGGCAAAAACGCCTTCACTTTTTCCCAGTTCAATCTTTCCCAGATGTCCTGTTGATTGTTTTTTCAGTTCATCTTCCTGCAGTACTTTGTCCAACAAATCATCAAGAACTTCCGTAAACGGTTTTCCTGAAACGGTGTCATAGGTTGCTGACTGGCTATTGGGTATGTCATACTGTACCATCGTATTGAACAGCGAAACGGACACACCATAGGCAATACCTATGACGGAAGCCACAAGGCATATCATGACATACAACGTGTAGTGCCTTTTGACATTACCTCTGGCAATTTTCTTGATTTCCTTACGTTTCATAATCTTCCCCCTGCGTATCAATCAAATGTAACGTCAATGCTGACAACTTCGCTGTCTGTTGCTGTTCTCATGTAAGGCCCCCATACTCCTATTCCTGAAGTGGTGATTTGGTGCATATTGCCTATCTTCAGATAACCAAACGGATTTTCCCAACGCAGTTTGATAAACAATGTTCCCGGAAATGTCTGTCCGTTATGGGTATGTCCACACAGCAGAACATCACAACCTGCCTTTTCCAGCTCCTCAAACTCATCGGGTTCATGATAAATTACGAAAACAGGACGTTTTTTGTCAACACTCCGCAACAGTTCGTCAGGTGTCAGTCTTGTTCCCGTATCAGAAATAATTTTTTCGCTGTCGTTTCTGCCCGAAACATAGAACTTGTTATCAATCAATGTGTTTTCATCACACAGTAAATGGATATTGGCTTTCTGCAAAAAATCCGTCATTCTTGCGTCACGATGAATTTCTTTGTCCGTGTCAACGGTAAAGCCCATGAACAGCGTTTCACTGATATCGTGGTTTCCCCAGCAAGCGTATGTACCGTATGTACTTTTCATGCTTGCGAGCAGAGAACAAAGTTTTTCAGGATTGTCCAGAGCGTCATAGTCATTGTCGAAAATGTCCCCTGCCATAACCACTAAGTCGGGCTTCTGTTCATTGACCATCTTAACCATTTTTTCAATGTGACTTGTACCGATACTGTAACCCATATGTAAATCGGCTATCAGCACGACTTTCATTTTATTCAGACCGTCAACTTTCTTGTTTACTTTGACGGAATATTCGTTGAGCTTGATATCCCGTGCATGAACAATACCGTAAGTGGAAACACCGGCAATAACCAGCAGTGCCAGTGTTCCTGCCACCAGTCGGACAGATGTCTTTTTGACAAAGTTCTTTCTGTCTTTTTTGATAAGACCTGTTATCTGGACAATCAAATCCGTTACTGTAACGGTCAGAAACAGATATTCAAGAATACCTACCCAGTAATTATTCAGGAGTTGTCCTGTATGCTTGACAGCAGTGTTCAGCGGTAACAGGTAACTCCACAAAGGAAGCATGGCTACCAGTCCGAAAAGCACTGAAAATATAATTTTGAACCGCTTTCCCTTGAAACATCTGACGGGGACTGCACTCAGAAAACGCAAAATTCGGCTGACAATGTATACACATACCAGACCATACAACGGTGATAATAAAAATCCTAACATACTTTTTTTACACTTCCTAGTTCCAAAATTGCGGTTCTTCAAGGGTTGCACCCTTGAAAATCCTGCCAAGGGGCTTCGCCCCTTGACCCCACCAACTTTTTGAAAAAAGTTGGACAAAAACTTTTATGGCTCACTTCGTTCGGATTGTTTTCCTTACGTTCTTCGAAATCTGTACCAACAGAGTTTGCCTTAAGGTTTCGGTCAAGCCTTTTGGAGTTTAGAGGCGAGCCCCTTAAACAACAGACTTACACGACAAATTATAACAAATAACGACCTGAAATTCCATACTTTACACGAAATTTCAGGTCGTTATTTTAACCAAAAAGTGGAGGCGAAGCCTCCACTTACTGCACAACTACATAACTATACAAGATTTAATTTTCTTTTTTCTTTTTGGAAGACATCAACGCTACTGCCAACGAGATAACGGCAACTCCTGAAACAAATACTATCGTACCTGTCAACCCGTCCATAGTAAAGACCGTTCCCGCAGGCGTTGTAGGAGCACTGGTCGGAGCCGATGTCGGCGGATTGGTAGGCGGTGCTGATGTCGGTTCTGTGCCGGGTTCGTCTTCTTTCTCGTCTTTCTCCTTTTCGTTCGTCACTGTCAGAATAACAGGTTCACCTTCGTCTTCAACATATATTCCGCCGTCCAGTTTGACTGTTCCTTGTGCTACAATATCAAAATTTATTGTTTCTTTGTTCAGGACAAACCCTTTTGGTGCTTTCACTTCTGTAAAACGGTAACTGCCGAACAAAAGCTCCTGTACAACAATCTGTCCGTGTTCATTCGTAACAAGTTTATCTGACAATGTTTTCCAGTAATAGTTTCCCTCGTCGTCTGTACCTTTCTCAGCGTCTGACGGCAATTTATCGGAAAAATCTTCCATATAGTATTCTTTTTTCTCGAATTTAAAAACTGCTCCTTCAAGTGCCTTTTTGTCTGCGTCAACTTTATTCAGCACGACATCACAGCGTTCAATACCAACCGTCACTTTTGAGGAAGCGTCCAGTACAATTTTTTCTTCGCCGTCAATCGTGCGGTAAGGCAACAACACGATAAACGGGGATATCTTGGCTACTGTTTTTCCGTCTTTCTGACTGACAACATATAATTTATCTACGGCAGGCAACTCAAAAGAGGCATTACCGTCTTTGTCAACTTTGGTTTCTGCCACAACGTCAACCGACTTGCTCTGTGCATATGCGGAAAGTATCTCTGAAATCTCCTTGACTTCGTGTGAATCCGCTATACCAATATCCTCCAGCGATACACCACTTTCTTCAAACGCTGAATGAAGTACATAGTTTTCACCGTCATAATAACCTATCTCATAGGCTACCAGTGTAACACCCTCCGCCTCTGAAGAAAGTCCTTTTATGTTTACCGTACCCATCGTTACATCGCCGTCTGCCGCCGAAACGGTCAGCGTACAGAGTAAAAGACACGTCAACACAAAAAATACCATTGATTTTTTAACAATATACTTCACCATATGTTTGTTCCTCCTGCTGTATTGCACTAAATGATAGTTCATTCTTGTTTTTTGGATTTTTCTTTTTTCTTTTTGTCGGGATACGCCAGTATCGCCACAATCACGACCAGAACAACCCCTATGACAATGGTAGACGCATACCAGATAATCGTTCGCAACGGCAGTTGTTTTTCTGATTCGTGGACAATAGGCCAGTAATCCGTATTGTCAATAGCGACTTCGGGATTATGGACAATTCTCTTTCCTCTGACAAGCAGACGGTGGTCATTGATACCGTAAGGTGTACAGGTAAGCAGGGTAATATAGTCCTGCCCCTCGACAATCTGAATATCGTCCTCTTCATAGGGCAATACCACTTTTATCTGGTCTACCTGATACTCCAGTACCTTATCCAGTATGTGAATGAAAAAGGAATCTCCCTTTGACATCTGATCCAAATCTGTGAAAATCTCCGCTGAGGGCAAACCTGTATGTCCTGCCAGTACACAATGTGTTCCCTCTCCGCCGACAGGTAATGATGTTCCTTCCATGTGTCCTATGCCTTTTTGCAGGACTTCATCGGAAAGTCCGTGATAAATCGGCAGATACACACCTATTTTGGGAATTTCTATATAGCTGATGGCATCGGACACCGCCAGCAAATCATCGTATTTGATGACGGAAATTTTTGAAGTATCTTTCTTTGCCAATGCCGTATTGTAATCTTTGGCTTCATTTTCCAGTTTTCTCAGAAGTTTTGATTCTGTTTTGGTAATCTTCTGGTCGTAATCGTTGATTTCCGTTTTTGACTGATATTCGCATATCCAGTCACTGACGATAGGATACATGAACAAAGCTATTCCAAAAACCAGCAACAGAAAAATGCCTATCAACGGCAGTCTGTCCTTTACACGACCTCTTTTATTGTACACGCCTGCAAAACTCCTTAATTAAAGGGCTCTCCCCTTTAAAATCCTGTAAGGGACTTCGCCCCCTTGACTCCACACCGAAACTTTTTAAGGTTTCTTTATTTTTCGCATACGGAAGAACAACAACAGACATGCTATCACAAACAAAACAACCGCTGCCGATAAAAAAACGATAACTATCATGGTATCATGATGTATTCTTTCTGCCAGTTCCTGAACAGCTTTCTGTTGGTGTTTGTCTTCATCTGCTGTCCCGTCGTGAACTGTTCCGTTGTCAGCGGATACCACCCGTTCTCCCCGAATCAGCAGACGCTTATCGTTGATTCCGTACGGCGTACAAGTCAGCAAAGTGACATAATCCTTGCCGTCTGTAATATACAGTTCTTCTACTGCATTAGGTGTGACGGTATTGATTCTGTTGACTTTATAGGTAAGTACTTTGTCCAGAATGTGTATGAAAAAGGTGTCACCTTTTTTCAACTCGTCAAGTCGGGTAAACATATCTGCACTCGGTAATCCCGTATGTCCTGATATTACACTGTGCGTACTCTTTCCCCCTACGGGCAATGACGTGTTTTCCAGATATCCACAGCCTTTTGCCAGAACTTCATCACTTGTTCCGTAATATACGGGCAGATAAATATCTACTTTCGGAATATCCACATAACATATGATACCGTCTTTTCCGTCAAGTACGTGGGCATACTCTTCTCTGACTTCACCCTTTTCAGAAAGTTCTCTGTTGTAAAGAGCGGCTTTTTCTGTCTTATCGGCAATCTCGCTTGACGACATATGCTCCACATTCTGCTGATAGTCGTTGATGACGTTTTCCGAAGTTCTCAGCGACAGCACATTACTGAGCATGGGATAAATAATGGAAGCTACACCGATAAAATACAATACACCTATCAGAAACATCGCCAGAAACGGTTTTTCTCTGATAAATTCCTTAAAAAATCTGAAATATCTCTTCAACGAAACATTCCTTTCGAGGTTTTCCAAAATACTTGACGTTGAAATGCCAAGTATTTTGGAAAACCTGTTCCTGCAGAACTACAGGAACAGATTATTCACTGTTATTTTTACATTCGTCAGCAGATGACTAATGTAAAATTATTCTTCTACTCTCTTTTTCTTCATGTAGAATACGAAAAGTACGCCTGCCATAAGTACGATTGCTGAACCGCCTACTGTGAAGAGGATTGTACCCATGCCACCTGTTCCGGGAAGTCCGCCAACTACAGGGTCAGTAATTTCAGCATTGAGTGTTTCGTCAGCAGCAACCCATCTGAAAGTATTGCTTGCACTGAATTCGCCGTTGTATTCACCGGTTACTTTTGTACCTGTGATAGTGAATTTGATATCGTTGACAGCTTTATAACCACTGGGTGCTTTTGTTTCAACCAGATAGTAGTCGCCTTCTGCCAGACCTTTGAAATCAATACGTCCGTTAGTATCTGTCTTGTAGTCGCCGATTTTTGTTCCTCTTGCACTTGTTCCTCTGTACAGTGCGAATTCTGCATCAGGAAGCTTGTTGCCTGTGTCGCCTGCGAGTTTATCAAGAATGGTTTCGATAGCGAAAACAGTAACTTCATCTTCTTTTCTTCCATCGCCCTGACCTGTGGAATAATCATTACCATAAGTAAGTACAGCTTCGTTGGGGTTGCCTGCTGTGCCCAGATTTGCACTTGCATTGAGTGTTCCGTCAAAGGTTACAAATACATATTTACCTTCTAATGATGCTGCTCCTGTTGCCGGCTTTATGGTTTCACCACTTACTGTAACGGCAAAGCCACGTTTTACTGTTGACAACGTAGCACCAACAAGTGTGCTGTCTGCGTCTGTCAGTTCATCATCGTCGGAAATGTATACTCTTACGGAAGTTAAATCAATATCCAGACCTGCTGAAGGATTATCAGTAATCGTAAAGTCTTTAATTTCTGTACCTGCTACACCACTGTCATATGTCGGAAGCTGTGAAGAAAGCTGATAGCTGACAACTTCTACACCACCTGTAATATTAGCCGCAGTTGCTGTATCTCCTGAAGTGGAAACTCTGCCTGATTTGCCATCAACAGCAGTGATTTTCTTATCGAAAGGAATTTCACTTGCTTTCATATCAAGACCATTGTGATTTTCACCTGCTTTGAGTTCAACAAGGATAGGCTCTACAACTACACCCGCATCACTCGTTGTTGTTACGATAAGGTAATAACCATTTTCTACACTTCCGTCGGCTGTCAATGTTTCTCCGACTTTTGCTGTATCAACGGCTGCAGCACCTGCTGTCTTTCTTGCAAGTTCATTGGCAAGGCTCTTTATCTGTGCTTCTGTATAGTTAGCGATATCATCAAAGCTGACTGTCGTGCTGGGTGCGAAACCGCTTTCCCACTGCCAGTTACCTAAACCATTAACCTGTGCAACCAGATACATGCTGCAAGTTCCTGTTGTTACACCGTTAGCTGCGTTTACTTTAATTGTTGCTCCGTCTGCTGCAAATGCGGGAACTGCACTAGCCATTGACATAATCATTGTAGCTGCCAATACAGCAACACCGACTTTTTTGAACGATTTTTTCATTAGTTTGACCTCCAATTTTTTATAACAGTATGTTAAGAATAAACTATAGATTCATGCGGGACTTCTCTGCCTCACTGTACCGTCGGACTTACCCGCATACCACACAAAGTCAAACGGTACTTTCCTGCCTGAACAGATTCCGTCAGCTTTTTCCCCCTTACAATCCGTTAATCACATCAATCTCTGAAAAATGGTTCAGAAATTTCTGCGTCTTCTTTTTATTATAAGGAAGAATGCCCATGCACTCAACATGACTGCACCTGTTCCAAATAAAACATAGTAAAAACTGTAATCTTCTTTGCCTGTTCCGCCTGATTCAGGCATTGTCAACGGCACTTTCTTATAGGTGTTCGTGATGGTTTCTTCTGAACTGCTGTCGTACACCGTCGAAACCGTAAACCTGCCGATGCTGTCATCTGACGGGTCATCATCTGTTACCCCGTTGACTGCCACCTCTGTGACGGTATACTGAATTAATGCATCATTACTGTCAAATTTCGGCAAATTATCAAAGAAAACACTCCAGTTATTTTCATCTGTACTATATGCCCAGACATCACAATTGTTAAAACTAATAATATCGGCATCACCAATAGTGCTACTCCACGAAACGGTACATTCACCGACTTTTACTCCGTTGCCTTTCAGTTCCAAAACAATGCTGTCACCGTCCTGCATCGTGTAATTCTCCCATATCTTATGTACCTCATATTGCGTTTTCTCTATCATCTTTTTGGTGTTGGTGATAGTGACTGTCGGGTCAGAATTATAGATATCCAACTCTACATTACTGACTTCTCCGGATTTTATCCATGCCTTGTCAGAAAAATCTTCTGTAATGGTATACTTCGTTCCGTAAGGAATGTGTTTGAGTTGTACATCATCGCCCATGGAAACAGGGAATGTGGCTTGCCATGTAATACCACTATCGGAAGTTGTCCAGTTTCCGCCGACAGCCGATTTATAGTTATTGAAATCAACACCGTTCGGCATGGTAAGCGTTACCTGGAAGTTATAGGCCTTATAAAGTTCTTCATATTCCAGAATTTCTAAAGGGTCTTCGGCTTTTACTTCTTTCGACAGCGTAAGAATACCTTCTCTACGGGTATTGGTGGTTGTTCCGTTGTTGGCATCAAGAACAGAATTGTCATCACTGTTGGCAACAATGATACCGGAAATTACTGAACTTCCATTCTTGGCGATGAATGTATCATTGTCAAGTTCTATGATTTCATACCTGGTGTGAACAGGGATTCCTTTGATTACCAGGCTTTCTCCTGTACCGAGTGTAAATGTACCGTCCGCATTCAGCGATGCACCTTCTGTCGTAATGCCTGCGTAGTCACTGGCATTGACACCTTCCTTACCGAAAATTTGGGTAAGTTTAAGCTGGAAATTAAAGGTATGTCCGACACTTTCTGACGGGTCTAAAACCTTGTTCAGTTTCAGACTGCCTACCTGTATCCTGTTGATATAGGTTTCTGTCACACTGACAGGTGCCGATTTATCGTTGTTCTTATAGTCGTATTCACCTGTGACGTTGAAACCGGCAAATTCATCTTTGTTTGCCGACGCAAGCACTTCATTCTTGCCGTTGACAACTTCAACTGTTGTATAGTAATAGTCACTTGTGGAACGTGTTCCTGCTCCGAAACTGACTTCATCACCTGTATAATCCGGCTCATACAATGTATTGTTCTGCGTAACACGCATTTTTGTATTCTCTCTGAACTGTCCGTCAAAGTAAGCAGATTCACCATACATCAAATCGACATTACCACTGCCGTCTGTGTTCTTGGTAAAAGGATTATCATCTTCACTCAGCGTATTGCCGTTCTCATAAGTTGCATAAGGGTCGGTAAGCTGATACGTAACATTGGCAACATTGTTGAAATACTGCGGGTCTGACGGAGTAAAATTGGAGTTCGTACCACTGCCTGACGAAGAATGACTATCTCCCCAAACGGCACTGTTACTCCAGCCTGTGATTTTTACGGTGTTACTATCGCCTGAAAGACTCCAGCCACCTTGTCCGTCCGCAGGCGTTCTGTTCTTTCCGTTATCTTTGACCTTGCTCCACACACCACTGCCCTGACTGGCATCAGCTGATGTATCACATCTCAGGAAAATAACATTGGTATATGATTTACCCGTCAAATCTATACTGTACAGATGGTCTTTACCGGAAACCCTGTCCATATTGATGAACTCATTCTGTCCGTTGCCATAAACGTAAGCAATCAGTTTAGCATTGTCGTCCCAGTATGTACTTGAACCACCGCCCGGCAACATCTGACTGGTATCCAGATAGAATTTGTTCTCTGCCGGTGCTACCGTAGTATCACCTTTGTTCAGAACCGCCAGTTTATCAATGTCTGAACGTTTTTCTGTACCAATATCCAGCGTATTGTTTCTGATAATTTTCTGATTGGTAGAAGGATACAGAAAATCACTTCCTGTTACACCACTCTGCGGTGTTCCCTGGTTCTGTATATGATAACGGAATACGTCTTTCTCGGCTACTTTGGTAGTATCTGCCAGCAAACCTGCGTTGACCTTATCAAACAATGTCTTTTCTACCACTTTCAGTGTATTCTTGATGGGCTGGAAGTTGAAGTTGATTCTCAGGTTGGATTCAAACATACCACGTTCCATATAGAATACTGTCATTACATGTGTTTTGTAGATATCATACGTGCCGTCCGCAGTGTAATCATTGAAACGACTGGAAAGACTTGATGTATAAGATGATTGACTTCCTGCTCTTGTTCTCCTCTTGTCGGTGAAAGATGCGGTAACGTGGTCAACATAAACGGCACTGCTGTCTTTACTGCGGTTGAAATTGACGTGTCCTGTTACTCGTCCGTGGTCACCGCCCATATCCAGTACCATTTTTCCGTCAATGAATATCCAGATATCATCATCACCACTGAAATTAAAGATAATATCTTTTTTCGTTCCGTCTTTTCCTGTTACTGTTCCGTCCGCAGTAAGATTGAACGGAATATCCAGTCTCATACCGAAACCGTAATCCACATTTTCACGACCGTTATAAGTGGAATCAATCGACTGATTAGCATTGAACGGATAGAAACCTGTTTCGTTGTTGGCTTCCATTCTGCCCACAGTAACGAAGTTCTTTGAACTTCTTCCATGACCGTTTTCGGCTTTCTGTACCTCAATCGTTCCTGATTTCGGATTACTGTTGCTTGCTTTATAATATCGGTTACCGTCCTCAAGGGAATCATAGGAGTAAGTAACCAGTCCTGAACTGTTGTCCCTGTTGACATTGAACGGGAATCCGTTTTCGATAGCAAACACATCAGCATATTTTGAGTTGGAAATAAACTCATCATTGAACTGTGGCAATGCTACACCGTTCTGTGTAACGGTTCCGTTGCTTGTTCCTCCCGAAAGCGTATTGTCAACCAGTCCTGTTACTGCCACACGACCGTCATTGACACTCGGCGCATTGTTGGAATTCAGATAGAAGTTATTGTAAACATCACTGTACCAGTAGTATCCGTCATGTCCTGTTTTGTACGTTCTGTGTCTTTCGTTGTCGCTGTTGGTTTCGTTTGTACCATAGAAGTTTCCGAAATACAACGCATGCTTATTGCTCGGTATGGCATTGTCCTCATAATACTTGGAAATCTCTCGGTTAAACTGCTCATAAGGCACCTGCAGTTGTGTACGCCAACGGTTTCCGCCTTTATAGACATCACCATTTTTCTGCCCGTTAATCATCTGATTCGGGTCATAAATCTCGTGATCCTTGGTATAACTAAAGGATTTTCCGTTATCCGTATCATAATAGTAATCGTACAGCTTGGCGGGTGCATAGTAATATTCACCCGTATCGGTAGCTTCTGCTTTTCTGCTGTCGGTAACTATCGGGAAAATACCGACAACCAGCATAACCGCACAAATTACTGACACACCTGATATGAATTTCCGTTTCGTCGCTGTTGCCATAATTGAATTCCCCCGTTTCTGAATTTTATTGCAACGCTCACTCTGTTGGTGATTGTATCAAAAAATCTAAAGAATTGCAACCCTATTATTGAATGTTTAGTCAACATTACAAAAAAAACTGCATTGATTTGTGAAACATGACAACATATAATTAGAATTAAAATTGTTTTGTGGGGAATATTTTGGCATTTAATCCGTCATATTGTCGAAAGCCTCACGGATATTACGCACACCGATTAACTGTACAGACGAATAATTTTCCCGTTTTATGGTTTTGAGATTCTGATACGGCAACACAATTCTGCGAAAGCCCAGTCTGATGGCTTCGGATATTCTGGACTGTGCCTGTGATACACCACGGATTTCGCCCGCCAGACCGATTTCCCCGAAAGCGATGGCATCTTCACGGATTGCCTTGTCTTTCAGACTGCTGATAAGCGACATCGCTACTGCCAGATCCACCGCAGGTTCATCGAGCCGTAAACCGCCTACGACATTGATGTAGGTATCACAGTTGGAAAAAAAGTAGCCTGCCCGTTTTTCCAGTACCGCCAGAATGAGATTCATACGGTTATAGTCAAATCCCGTTGACATTCTTCGGGGATTGCCGAAACCTGAAGTCGTCACCAGTCCCTGAATTTCCGCCAGTATCGGACGAGTACCCTCCATAGCACACGCCACACACGTTCCTGACACGTTTTTCGGTCTGCCTGACAACAACATCATAGAGGGATTTTCCACTTCGCTGAGTCCGTCATTCGTCATCTGGAACACGCCGATTTCGTTGGTAGAACCGTAACGGTTTTTCACCGCACGCAGAATGCGGTAGGACATCTGCTTGTCCCCCTCAAAATGCAACACAGCATCAACAATATGTTCCAGCACTTTCGGCCCTGCAATTGCTCCGTCTTTGTTGACGTGTCCCACTATCATGACAGGAATTTCCAGAGATTTCGCTGTTTTCATCAACAGATTGGTACATTCCCTGACCTGCGTCACACTGCCTGGAGAGGACGACAGTTCATTCAGGTTCATTGTCTGAATGGAGTCTATCATTACCAGATCAGGCAACTCGTTTCTGATTATCTGACAGATGATTTCGATATCCGTTTCTGTCACGACATACAGATTTTCACAGTCCACGCCCAGACGGTCAGACCGCAATTTGATTTGTCGTTTGGATTCTTCTCCCGATACATAGAGAATTTTCAGGTCATTGCCCAGCTTGTGGCACACCTGCAACAATATGGTTGATTTTCCTATACCGGGGTCACCGCCAAGCAACACCAGCGACCCTTTGACAATACCACCGCCGAGAACTCTGTCAAATTCTTTGATGTCGGTGATATAGCGTTCTTCGTTGGCGGTGTTGATGTCACGCATAGCAACGGGGGAAGTATATCCTCCGCTTTTCTGACTGCCTGTTGATACACTTCCCACCGACCTGACAATGTTTTTTATTTCTTCCTGCATGGTGTTCCAGCTGTTGCAACCCTGACATTTTCCTACCCATTTCGAGGATTCCCAGCCACACTCCGAACACACATAAATACTTTTTACTTTTCCTGCCATACTCTGCCTCCGTGTGTTTAAGGGCTTCGCCCTTAAAAATCCCACAGGGGCTCCGCCCCTTGACCCCGCCGACTTTTGAAAAAGTCGGACAAAACTTTTTGTGAAAATTTGCCATAGCAAATTTTCGGGAGTCTTTCAGGGATTTATTTTCAGATATTTTTTTGTCTGATACAAAGAATACTTTTCAGTTTATGAGAAATTCCCGTCTTTGTCAAGACAGAGTAGAACAAAACTGATGATACACAGCCAAATAAACCTTGTACCGCATTTCCCAGTACGTTGGCCAATGCTCCTTCAAAGCCGTACAGACAGAGTTCCAGCAGAAAATAACCGCTTATCATTATTACTTCGGCTACCAATGAAGCCAGAAACATTACGGCAAATTTTTTCTTTTCTGAATGTTCGGCAACAATTTTCATGACTATATATACGGTTGTTGCCATCAACGCCTTGATAATGAACGTGAACGGTGCATAGACACTGTAACCCAGAAACAAATCGGCAAGACCTGAACCTATTCCGCTCGCCAGAGAACCGTAAACTCCTCCCAGCAGATAGCCGGCAATAATAACAAAACAATCCCCCAGGTTGACATATCCGCCTACGGGCAACGGTATGACAAAAACGATTGTGGCAACACAGATAATTGCCCCCGTCATACCTGCGAAAACAAGTCTGAACAGGTTTGTCTGTGACTGATTTCTGTTTTTCATATAGAACACTCCTTAACAATGACTTTTCCATGCGATTATACCGCATAACAAGCTGTTTGTCAATAATCCTATTAAATTTATAGAATTTATTTCCCGATAACGGACAGTTGTATTTTTCAGATAACTGTGATACAATGTCAGAATATAATATTTTGTAAGAAGTAAGGTATTGCCATGAACCATCATCAGAAAAAAAACAGATTTACCCAGCAACCCTTTGTCGGTCTGCTGGCGACACTCACCGCACTGACATGGGCATTTGCTTTTCCGCTGATAAAAATCGGGTTTCAGACACTGGAAATTTCTGCTGACGACACGGGAACAAAAACCCTGTTTGCAGGTATACGCTTTTTCGTTGCAGGAATGGTGACACTCGCTGTGGCAAAACTCTCTTCTGAAAAATCCGCCTCACCTGACAAGAAAACGGTCGGTTTACTGTTTCTGTTCGCTGTGGTGAATACCGCTCTGCATTACTTTTTCTTTTATATCGGACTTTCTCATCTTTCAGGGGCACGTTCGGCGATTATTGATTCATCGGGAACTTTTTTTCTGATTATCCTTGCCTGTATCTTTTTCAAAAATGAGAAAATGACTTTCCGAAAAACTATCGGCTGTCTTTCAGGTTTTCTGGGCATTCTGGTGATAAATATGGAATTCGGATCTGTCGTATCACCCGAAGCTTTCTCACTGTCGGGTGACGGTATGCTGTTTCTGAGTGCCGTATGTTCGGCGTTCGGCGGAATTCTGACAAGAATTGTCACACAGAAAATTGCTCCGCTTACGGCAACGGGGCTGAGTCTGGGTGTAGGCGGTCTTCTGCTGATAGTTGCGGGAATAGTTATGGGTGGTCATTTCAGCAAATGGAATGTTTTCGGCTGTATGATTCTGCTGTTGCTTGTAGGGGTTTCCGCTGTCGGATTTTCTCTCTATAACAAGCTTATCAGCTGTAACCCTGTCGGAAAAATTGCTATCTTCAATGCCCTTATTCCTGTTTTCGGAGCAATACTTTCCTGCCTTATCCTCGGCGAACCTTTTCAAATCAAATATATTCTTTCTGCTTTGCTTGTCTTTTCGGGTATTTACATTATCAATAAAGTCTGACAACCAAAAAAAACAAGGATTTTCAAAACAAATACCCTCATAAAAAGAAAATGCCGTTTTTTCAAACGGCATTTTTTCAGATGGAATTGACTTTTTTCCTGACGGAATGTATACTAATTAATCAGCGTCAGCCATAAAAGGAAGTAAATCTTTTTTAAACTGTGCAGATACTTTATCTTTTGTTTCCAAAGTCAGTTTTCTGTTGAGGTCAAGACTCAATACCCCCATGATAGAATGAGGGTCAATCTCAAGGTTGTCACTTTTGATACGCACGTTTACTTCGGGATATCTGTCCATAATTTCAACCAGTCTTTTTGCCGTGGCGATATCGGGAATATACAGCGTCGTGGAATACATACATAATTTCCTCCTAAAACTCTTGTGGTTACTTCTGAATTTCTCAAAAATTTATGTTTTAATTCTAACACTTTTTTGCGTCAAAATCAATAATCACTGAAGTTTTTGTCATAAATAGCCGATATTTTCTCTACAGTTTCGTAATTAATATCCATTTATAAAAAGTTGGTGTGTCTAATGAAATTCTATATTTATACGCTCGGCTGTAAAGTCAATCAGTACGAATCGCAGATTATGCACGAAAATCTGATACAAAAAGGGTTTATCCATGCCGAAAACAGCAATATCGCTGATATTGTCATCATCAACTCCTGTACGGTGACCTCTGTCAGCGACAGTAAAGCCGTCAAGCTGTTGCACAGGGTAAAACGGGAAAATCCTGAATGTGTTCTGGTACTGACAGGTTGTCTTTCACAAGCCTTTCCCCACGATGCCCGTTTTGCCGAAGCCGATATCATTCTGGGCAACCGTTCCCGAAATAAGTTACTTCCCTCACTGGAACAGTTCTTTATGACAAAAGTCCGTATGATTGACGTTACCGAACATCAGAGCGGTGACGCTTTTGAACCTATGTCTGTTCATGATTTCAATGACCGTACCAGAGCATTTGTCAAAATTGAAGACGGCTGTAACCGTTTCTGTTCGTACTGTATTATTCCCTACGCCAGAGGGCGGGTGCGTTCCAAACCGCTTGAACAACTCCATAACGAGATTGTCACCCTTGCCGAAAAAGGTTTTAAAGAAATTGTACTTGTCGGCATTAATCTCTCCGCCTATGGGCAGGAATTCGGCATTAATCTTGCCGATGCCATTGAAACAACCTGTTCTGTGGACGGTATTCAAAGGGTACGTCTTGGGTCGCTTGAACCTGAAAGAATGGATATGGATACCATTAAGAGATTGTCCGTACAGAAAAAACTTTGTCCGCAGTTTCACCTGTCCCTGCAAAGTGGCTGTGATACGACGCTGAAAAGAATGAACCGTCACTATACCACCGCAGAATATGCGGAAATTGTAGATAATCTCCGTCAGTATTTTGATAACTGTGCCATTACGACAGATATCATGGTCGGTTTTGTCGGAGAAACCGACGAAGAATTTCAGCAGTCGCTTGCCTTTGCCGAAAAAATACAGTTCGCCAAAGTGCATACGTTTGCCTATTCCAGACGACTTGGCACAGTCGCTGACAAGTGGGAAAATCAGGTTGATGAAAGCACAAAAACTGTCCGTTCAAAGCAGATGATTGCCCTCACTGACAAAACTACCAATGATTTTCTTCAGAAACAGATTGGCAAAACAGAATCCGTTCTGTTTGAACGACAGAAAAACGGTCTGTGGGAAGGTCATACGATGAACTATACTCCTGTTACCCTGTGCAGTGACGAAAATCTTGCCAACAAAATCGTTGATGTAGAAATTACATCTGTTAAAGACGGGAAATGCAGTGGTATTATTCTCCTGTGAGGGGCGTTGCCCC
>CACYBZ010000041.1 GCA_902772795.1 uncultured Ruminococcus sp.
GCTTTCAGAGAGTCTCCCCTGAAAGGGGAGATGTCAGCCAACGGCTGACAGAGGGGTAATAAAAATTAACTTAGTGCATATGGGGCTCTGCCCCTGAACCCCGCAAGCCTTTGAAAAGGCTTGACCGAAACTTTATGGTTGCTTTTCTGATACTTGCACAAAAACAAACCTTTTACTGCCACAGATAACGGCGGTAAAAGGTTTGTTGTTTCCTAAAGAAAGTTTCGGGGACTTACTTTACGGCGGTATATATATCACAGCTTTTCTGTGATGATACCTGAATTATTTTTTATGAAAAACGAATTTATCGTTTTCAAACGTACATTCTACAGTGTCACCTGCTTTGATATTGCTCTGCAGAATTTCCTCACTGATATTGTCTTCAATATGCGTACTGATTGCCCGTCTTAACGGTCTTGCCCCATATACAGGGTCAAATCCCTTTTTGGCGATTTCCTTGACAGCTTCGTCGGTAAACGTGATTCTGATGTCAATATCTGCCAGACGTTTTGCCAGTGAGTCAAGCATAAGCTGAGCAATACGTTCAATTTCTTTATCCGTCAGTTTTCTGAAAACAATGATATCATCAATTCTGTTGAGAAATTCGGGACGGAATGTGTTCTTGAGTTCACCCATGACAGTTTCTTTGATTTTCTCAAACTCATTTTCGTCTTTTTTGCTTTCATCACTGAACGCAAAACCAAATTCCTTTGCACTCTGGTTGGTGATATATCTTGCTCCGACATTTGATGTCATAATGATAATGGTATTTCTGAAATCAACGTGTCTGCCCTGTGAATCCGTCAGCCGACCATCATCAAGAATCTGCAACAACATATTGAATACATCGGGGTGTGCTTTTTCAATTTCATCGAAAAGAATGACAGAATAAGGATTACGTCTTACTTTTTCGGTGAGTTGTCCGCCCTCATCATAGCCGACATATCCCGGAGGTGAACCGACCAGTTTCGACACGGTGTGTTTCTCCATAAACTCTGACATATCCAGTCTGATGATATTGTTTTCGTTACCGAACATCGCTTCAGCCAGTGCCTTGCAGAGTTCTGTTTTTCCGACACCTGTCGGCCCCAGGAAAATAAATGAACCGATAGGACGTTTCGGATCTTTCAGTCCGACTCTGCCACGTCTGATGGCTTTGGCAACGGAAGAAACTGCCTCGTCCTGTCCGATTAATCTGTGGTGCAGAATTTCTTCCATACGGAGCAGACGCTGACTTTCTTCTTCGGTAAGCTGTGATACAGGAACTCCCGTCCAGCCTGATACAACCTGTGCAATATCTTCTTCTGTGACTTTGTTGACACTTGTTCCACGTTCAGATTTCCATTCATCTTTCTGTTTTTCATATTTTTCCCTTACGGACTTTTCTTCATCACGGAGCTTTGCTGCCTGTTCAAAGTTCTGCGAATTGATTGCCGAACTTTTTTCCTTTTCCAGTCTTTCCAGTTCTTTTTCCAGTGTTTTGAGTTCTGTCGGTTCGGTGTGATTCTGCAGACGTACTCTGGAGGCAGATTCATCAATCAGGTCAATGGCTTTGTCAGGTAAAAATCTGTCGTTGATGTATCTTGCCGACATTTTTACCGCTGACACAATCGCTTCATCTGTGATTTTTACCTTGTGATGTGCTTCATATCTGTCACGCAGACCTTTGAGAATTTCTATGGTTTCTTCCTGAGTAGGTTCACCGACGATGACAGGCTGAAAACGTCTTTCCAGTGCAGAATCTTTCTCAATATATTTTCTGTACTCGTTGAGTGTTGTTGCACCGATTACCTGAAAATCGCCTCTTGCCAGTGACGGTTTGAGCATATTGGCGGCATCTGATGAACCCTCTGCACTGCCTGTGCCGACTATGGTATGCAATTCATCAATGAACAAAATAACATTGCCTGCATTCTTGACTTCTTCAATCGCATTTTTGATTCTGTCCTCGAAATCGCCACGGTATTTTGTACCTGCTACCATTCCCGTAAGGTCAAGGGCAACCACTCTTTTGCCTTGTAAGAGGTCGGGAACTTCGTTGCTGGCGATTTTAAGTGCCAGTCCTTCGGCAACCGCCGTCTTACCGACACCAGGTTCACCGATAAGACACGGATTATTCTTTGTCCGTCTGGACAATATCTGAATAACCCTTTCTATTTCGTTTTTTCTGCCGATGACAGGGTCAATTTCTCCTTTTTTCGCTTTGGCGGTGAGGTCAACGCCGAATTTATCCAGCGTTGCCGTTTTACCGTTGCTTCCGACTTTTTTTTCTCCCTCCAAAGACGAAGAATAGCTGTTTTCTTCTGCACCGGTATTTTGTAACTGTTCCTTTATACCTTCAACAACATCTTCAGGTCTGATGCCTGTATCGACTATCATTCTGACAGCATAACTTTCGCTGTCCTCCAGTAAGGCAATGAGTAAATGTTCTGTTCCGACATAGTTATGTCCGAATCTTGCAGATACCATCATTGCCCTTTGCAATACTCTTTTGCTTCTCGGTGTAAGGTCGTTAGGGGTGAGCTTCACTTCACTGCCTACACCGATTTTTTCTTTGATATTTTTTTCTACGTTTTCAAACGTAACGCCTGCGTTGGAAAGCACTACATAGGCTACTCCTGATTCTTCACGCAACAATCCCAGTAAAATATGTTCCGTGCCGATATATGTGTGACCGAGTGCCTGTGCATTTTCAATCGCATAATTCATTGCCTTGTTGGCATTTTCTGTAAAACCGTTGAATCTATACATAACTATACCTCCTTGTTACTTTTCAAAAAAGCTCTTATGATTTATTCAGGAAATTTTCCCGTAGTTACTGCAAACTTTCTCTGAGGATTTTTGCTCTCAGCACATCTCTTTGTGAGGGTGTCAGTTCCTTTTCTGCATTTTCTGTAAGGGTATATGGCTGTAATACGACCATAAGCCTGTTGATTTTGGCAATATCCTCTTCAATCAGTTTTTCATTGATACCCATTCTCACTGCCGACAACAATTTCATACTTTCCTGATTGTTCATCAGTACGGCATATTTCAATGTTCCCAGACATCTCATGATATAATCCTGTGTTTCCGTTCTCTTACAGAACTGACTTCTCATACTTCTTTCGTTGTCGATAACCTGCATAGCGACACGTTTCAGATTTTCTATGGCGTTTTCTTCTGATAACCCCAACGTCACCTGATTGGAAAGCTGATACATTCCGCCTTGTGCCTGCGTACCTTCTCCGAATGTGCCACGCAACGTCAGACCGATTTTGGAAAGATTATCTTTCAGTCTTTCCGTTACCTTTCCCGATTGCAGGGCGGGAAGATGTAACATGACAGATGCTCTTAATCCTGTTCCGATATTGGTGGGGCACTGTGTCAGATAGCCCAGTTTGTCATGAAAAGCAAATCCCAGAGCATTATCCAGCAACGTATCAATCTTATCTGCTGTTTCATAGGCTTTTTCCAGAGCAAGCCCCTCATACAATACCTGAATTCTCAGATGGTCTTCTTCATTGATCATAATACTGACGCCTTCGTCCTCGGTGAGCAAAAGATATTTTCCTTTGCGGTCGTTGGCAAATTCAGGACTGATAATATGTCGTTCCATCAGCGAACCTGTTTCCGTTGCGGAAAGTTTTGCCATATCGATGAAACGAAACGTCTTGGCAATATAAGAATTGCTTTGTTCGAGTGCTTCTTTGACTTTCATGGCAATTTCCGTTTTCTGCTGTACGTTGAGCAAATGCGGAAACGGATAATTTTTCAGATTTCTTGCCAGCCTTATCCGTGAACTGATGGCGATATCGCCCTGTTCACCGTTTTTTTCAAACCATTTAGTTGTCATGCTTGTCACCCTCCATTTCTTTTATCTTGTCACGAAGTTCGACAGCCAGTTCAAAATTTTCTTCTCTGATAGCCTTGTCAAGTTCCTGCTTCGTTTTTTCGATGTCCCTTTTCTTTTTGACTTCAGCACTTGCTCCACTGGGTACTTTCCCTCGGTGCTGAATGTTGCCGTGTATTTTCTGAATTGACGGTAATAATTCGTCATAAAACCCAGTGTAACAGTCGGCACAGCCTACTTTTCCCGAACGGGCGATATCCGTAAATGATGACCCGCAGGTCTTACATCTTGTGGCACTCGTTCTTGACGGCAGACCGCCACCGAAGAAACTTCCCAGAAAGTTGCTGAAATCCGTTGCCGTGTGTGTAAAGACATTTCCCATTCCTATCCCTTTGGCTTTTGCACATTCCGAACATAATCTCATTTCGGAATATTCTCCGTTAATCATCGTCTTGATGTGTGTTGTCGCCTGATTTTTTCCACATAATTCACATAACATAATAATTCCTCCCAACACTGTTTATACCAATGTCAACAGCATATTTTTGAACACTGTTGCTCTGACCGTATTCCGTAAACTCTTCGGTACTTGTGACAGTACCCTTTCCGAAACACCTGCTGTTATTATCTTCGTCACTTCCTGAGAAATCATACCGTTTGCACAAAGATTTTCCAGAATAATATTTGCTGAAAGTTCGTCCAGACTGCTTCCTACGGAATTGACAATGTGCATAATAACACTCCCTTTGTCGGTGGTAAGACGGATTCTTGTGATTCTGATGTAACCGCCACCACCACGACGACTTTCAACGACATACCCCTGTTCCTGTGTAAATCGGGAACTGATGACATAATTTATCTGACTGGGCACACACCCGATATTGTTTGCCAGTTCATTACGCTGAATTTCTGCTGTGCCGTTGCTTTCGTCGAGCATATTCTTGATGTATTCAGCTACCACATCACTGATTCTCATGATATTTCACCTTACTTCACCTGTCCTTTCGACTTTATCTGATCTTTAAGGTTTAACCTTTCCTGACCTTTGTCTATATTATAGATTGAAAGTCAGAAAAAGTCAAAGTCAATAAAAGTCAAATACTGTGATTTTTTTTATTTGTTTCTCTTATTTGCTTTTACTTTCTTTGATTTACTCGTTTTTCCTGTTTTTTCCGAACAAGGTGAGCCACAAAAGTTTCTGACCGATTTTTTTCAAAAAGTCGGTGGGGTCAATTAGCAAAGCCCCTTGACAGGATTTTTAAGAGCGAATTCCTTAAACACAGCACTTATTTTGTATGACAGCATACTATATAAAAAAGAGTTGTACAAAAACGAAAGAGGTGAAATACAATGGCTAAAAAATATATGATGTTCCCGTCAATCACCTATGCCCTGAAAGCCAAAAATATACTGCGTTCCCACGGCATTTATGCGGATATGGTAAAAACGTCCCAGTTCAAAAACCAAAAGGGATGCGGTTACAGTCTGATAGTCAACAGAAATTTTGAAAAAGCACTGACCGTCCTCAGAAACAACGGCATTGAAATAACAGATATCGGCAGTCAGTAATTTAACGCAAAGGGTGACTTTCTATGATATATGCAGACAATTCAGCGACATCATTTCCCAAACCACAAAGCGTATACAATGAAGTTTGTCGTGCAGTTCATGTCTACGGCGGAAATGCCGGCAGAAGCGGACATCGTATGTCCATACAGTCCGCTGAACAAATATACCGCTGTCGGGAAGCTGTGGCGGATTTTTTCCACGTTGACAACAGTGAAAATATTATTTTCACTCCTGGTTGTACCTATGCACTCAATACGGTCATCAAAGGTATCCTTCGACGTGGCGACCATGTTGTCATTTCTGACCTTGAACACAATTCCGTATCAAGAACAGTGCATGAAATGACAAAAACAGGTATTACCTACACTGTCGCCGAAACGGTACACGGCGACTTTGAAACTACGCTCGACAACTTTCGCAAAGCTATCAACGACAAAACAAAACTGATTGTTGTTACTCATGCTTCCAATGTCACAGGCACAATATTACCCGTCAGCCGTATTGTGGCTCTGGCACATCAGTATCAAGTCAGCGTGCTGGTCGATATTGCCCAGACGGGCGGTATTATTCCCTTGGATCTTACTCAGCTGAATGCAGATTTTGTGGCTTGTGCAGGACACAAGGGACTTATGGGGCTTATGGGAACAGGTATACTCTATCTGAAAAATGCCGAAAATGTCATTCCGCTGGTATTCGGCGGAACAGGGAGCAGTTCTCTGGAACTTTCTCAGCCTGAAATACTTCCTGACAAGTTTGAAAGCGGTACGGGAAATCTTGTCGGAATCTGTTCGCTGAGAAAAGGAATCGAATTTCTGAACACAAGAGGGATTGACAATATCCACCAGCAAGAATTTTCTTTACTGGAAGAATTGTATGACAGCCTGAAAAAAATCCCGAATGTGAAATTATACACCCCTGAACCTCGCATAGACTACCATGCACCACTTCTGTCTTTCAATATCGGTACCATGCCAAGCGAAGATGTGGCAAAGATACTCGATAAGCAATATCAGATTTATGTTCGGGCAGGACTGCATTGTGCACCGCTTGCTCACCACAAACTTCACACTGAAAATCAGGGTACTGTGCGAATTTCGCTTTCCTGTTTCAATAACCGCACACAAATCAGAACCATTGTCAATGCGGTCACAAATATTTCCCATAATTCTCAAAAAAAATTAACATAAAAGTAGTGTACTTTTACGGATTTTGTGATAAAATTGTTTCATATAACTATTCTGAATGGAATGAATAATTATGGAAATGATTTTATTATGGTTTCGTTCCCTTTTTTCCGTTATCAAGACGTTTGAACTGAAAGACGCTGTCGATATTTTATGTGTCACGTTCATCATTTATATCCTGATAAAGTTCATCAGGGATACCAAGGCACTGCAGCTGATGAAAGGAGCAATTACTCTTATCATCGTCTATATACTGGCAACTTTTTTCAATCTGACAATGCTTTCGGCACTGCTGCGTATGTTTGTCGAATTCGGTGTCCTGATTATTCTGATTATTTTTCAACCGGAAATACGTAACGGTCTGGAAAAACTGGGCAGAAACAAATTACCGAAAGCCTTGGGTATCGGCATTACCAAAAACTATGAAGACGATGAAACTGTGGCTGTACAAAAAAAATGTATTAACGACGTAGTGGCAGTATCACAGAATTTCAGTAACCAGAAAGTCGGGGCTTTGATTGTCTTTGAACAGGAAACAAAACTCGGCGATATTATCAGTACGGGCACAGTAATTGATGCGTTACCGTCAGTATCGCTGTTCGGAAATATGTTTTTCAACAAAGCCCCTCTCCACGACGGAGCCGTCATTATCCGAAAAGGACGTATCTATTCTGCGGGGTGCATTTTGCCGTTGACCAGAAAAAACAATGATGTCGATGCCAATCTGGGTACCCGTCATCGTGCAGCATTGGGAATGAGTGAAGACTCTGATGCCGTGGTGGTTGTCGTTTCGGAAGAAACAGGGGGAATTTCTCTTGTACATAAAGGTAATCTGCGAAAAATGACAGACAGCGATGAATTACGTGAATGTCTGGAAACGCTTATTCTTCCCGAAAACACCAAAACTGACTTTACCAGTTATATCCCTACTTTTTTGTCAATGAGAAAGGATAAAAAAAGTGAAAACAAAAAAAATAAAGAAGCTTAAACCCTCAAGTCTGTTCAATAACAGTAAGTTCATCTTACTTTTTTCTTTTGTACTGTCGTGTTTTTTCTGGGTCGCTTTTGCCTCACAGTCCAACGAAATCAGTACGGTTATCGTCACAGATGTCCCTGTGAACGTAGAACTTTCTGAACAAGCCAAAAAGGACGGTCTGAAAGTATACCGTGGCGATGATATCAAAGTTGCTGTACAGATTCGTGGCAACCGTCTTACTGTAGGGTCTGTCAATAAATCAGATTTGCAGGTTGTCGCCCAGAACACCAGCAGTATTACGTTCGCCAATACATACGCTCTCGGACTGACTGCCCGAAAAATCGGTGTAAAATCTGATTACGAAGTCGTTTCTATTTCGCCATCGGTCATCAACGTGTCCGTGGACAAAGAACGGATACAGAATTTTACCATAGAAAAAAATATCAATACTTCCGAAGTCACATTACCTGTCAGCAACAGCGATGAATATACCGAATATTATCTTGCCAAACCTGTTATTTCCGAAGACCGTGTTACCGTTTCAGGTCCCGAACAGGAAGTCAAGAAAATTTCAACTGTTCAGGTCTATGACAGAATTACCGGAAAACAAAGCGAAAATATCAGCAAAACCCTAGATGTACAGTTACTGGATTCTGACGGAGAAATCATTGACAATGACCTTCTCAACATCTCTCCGCAAAAAGTCAATATGACCATTCAGATTTTACCTAAAAAAGAAATTCCCATTATTCCGCAGTTCAAAAATGTTCCCGAAGGCATTAATGTCGATGAACTGTTTTCTGTCAAACCCTCACAAATCACAATTGCCGGTACAGAAGATATTTTAGACAGTATCGATTATATCAACCTTGACCCCGTTGATTTCAATTCTCTTGACCCGACAAAAACACAGATTACCTGTTCTATTTCCCTTCCGACAGGTTGTATCAATATCAGTAATGAGGAACAGGCTAGAATCTCCTTGAAAATGAATAATTATTCCTCAACGGTCGTTACCGTATCCAATATTGAACTGCAAAATATTCCCTTTGGCTACAAAGCCGATGTTTCAACCAAATCACTCAGTATTTCGGTAGCAGGTCCTACCACCGTCATTAACCAGATTACGTCTGATAATGTAAAAGTCAGCGTAGATTTGAGTAGCCTTGCCAGTGGTTTTGAAGGTTCACAGGAACTCCCTGTCGAAATTGATCTTTCTGAACTTGAAAACTGTTGGTGTTTTAGTGAATATACCGTCAATGTTACCATCAGAAAATCCTCATAATTTTCTGCAATACAGGAGTTGTTTATGGCTGATTATCTTAACGTCTTTGCGGACACAGAAATTTATGTCGTTTCCCCGTCAAATCTGAAAAGCGGTGGCCCTGAAGCACTGCACCAACTTGTCTATTATCTTAATTTATGTGGTTTTCATTCTTCTGTTGCCTATTTTGACACCTTAGACAACTATCAAGTGATTCCCGAATATCAGCAGTATGTCCGCACGTGGGTGCATGCGGAAACAATCCCCGATATACATAACAATATCATTATCTTTCCTGAGGGAAGTAATATTCTCAGCCACTATGCCGACTTCAAAAATATTCAAAAGGCAATCTGGTTTCTGAGTATCTTCTTCTACCGTGGCTATTGCCGAACACCTCACATTTTCAAAGAACGTCTTCGTTCTTTTGTCAGACGGCAGATTATTGCTGTCGAATCAGTTACCAAAGGCGGTTATCGTATAGGAAGTAAAAACTGCTTGAACCTTACCGCCTCACATTATGCTTTTGACTACCTGAAACGCAAAGGCGGAAATCCTCAACTTCTGATTGAACCCGTCAGTCTTGAAATTATCCACTACATGAAACAACGCCAGTTTCAGTTTGACGATGCAGAAAATCGGGAAGATATCATACTGTATAATCCACAACGAGAGCAGAATCTTGTTGTTGCCGAAAATCTGAAAAAACAATTTCCCCAATATCAGATTATTCCCCTCAAAGGCTATTCCCATGACGAAATGCTCAAATTGATGAACAAATCCAAACTGTTAATTGAGTTCGGTAATTTTCCAGGTGCGGAACGTATTCCCAAAGAAGCTGTTATCTGTGGTATGTGTATCATTGCCAACAACGCCGGTTCGGCACGTTTCAGACAAGATGTTGTCATTGACGACAACTATAAATTTGACGGTTTTGATGAGCATAAAAGTCAGATTTACAACCTGGTTACCGATATCATGGAACACTATGAAAGTCATGTGCATAACTTTGACGACTATCGAAAAACCATCTATCAGCTTGAAGAAAATTTTATCCGACGGATTAAGGACATTTTCCGCAAAGCAGAATCATAAATCAAAATAACGGAGGTATAAATCAAATGAGTTTTCTGGACAACATTATTAAAAAAACCACAACTACCACAACCACCACAACCACCACAACCACCACAACAGTAACAACAGACATTAAGCCGACTGACATTATTCCCACAACTAAAAACGGCATTACCGAACTCGTCTTTATTCTTGACAGAAGCGGGTCTATGGGCGGTTTGGAGAGCGACACCATCGGCGGATTCAATTCCATGCTGGAAAAGCAAAAA
>CACYBZ010000042.1 GCA_902772795.1 uncultured Ruminococcus sp.
CTTAAAGTTTCGGTCAAGCCTTTTTAAAGGCTTGCGGGGTTCAGGGGCGGAGCCCCTGATGGGGTTGAGGGGCAAAGCCCCTCACAAACAAAAATCAGAAAAGAAAGGGAAGGTATCACAAATATGTATGTTCAGACAGTTCTGGCAAAGGGGGATTTGACCGCCATGCTTGTGGGAGATATCGACCACCACACTGCCAGAGAAATGCGTAAGGAAATTGATGCACTGGTAGAAAAATATCACCCTGTTTTACTCAGACTGGATTTTTCCACCGTCGGATTTATGGACAGTTCGGGAATAGGTCTTATCATGGGTCGCTATCGGCTGATGCACTTAATCGGAGGGAGAGTACTGGTGTGCAATGTTCCCGCTCACCTCAAAAGAATGATGGAACTTTCGGGAATAGGTTCACTCGGTATTCTGGAGTACAAGGGAAAGGAAGTCCACAAATGAAAATCATCAACGAAATGAAATTAATATTCGACAGCAGAAGTATCAACGAATCTTTTGCCAGAAGTGCAGTGGCAGGGTTTCTCATTCAGACAGACCCCACCATTGCCGAACTCAACGACGTAAAAACAGCTGTTTCCGAAGCTGTCACGAATTGCGTTGTACACGCCTATAAGGATACAATAGGAAAAATCACCGTCAAGGTACAGATTACGGATAATAACAGAGTTATCCTGCAGGTAACAGACAAGGGACTTGGCATACCCGATATCAGACAGGCTATGCAACCGTTGTTCACCACAGGCGGAAATGAAAGGGCAGGACTGGGATTTGCTGTCATGCAGAGTTTCATGGACAACGTGAAAGTGATATCCAAAGTCGGCAAAGGAACAACCGTCACAATGGAAAAATACATAATGCCCAAAGTTTCCGAGAAAAAAACACCATGAACAGAGCCGAATTCATTGAAAACAATTTAGGACTTGTCTATGCATGTGCCAACCGTTTCCGCAACAGGGGCATTGAATTCGACGACCTTTACAGTGCAGGGTGTATAGGTCTGATAAAGGCTACCGATAACTTTGACGAAAATCGTGGTGTCTGTTTTTCTACCTATGCCGTACCCGTCATTCTGGGTGAAATCAAGAAATTATTCCGTGACAGTTCAGCCGTCAAAGTCAGTCGGAGTATCAAAGAACTTTCCTTGAAAATTCATCGTACCATACGGGAATTTCAGCTTGTCAACGGCTATGAACCGTCCGTCAATCAGCTTGCCGAAATGCTGGATACAGACCCTCAGCAGATTGTCTATGCACTCAACGCCACCGTAACGCCGACATCGCTCACGGCTGACAGCGAAAATGAAGAAAAACAGTTCGATATTCCCATATCGTCCCACGAGGAGAAAATTACCGAAATTCTTGCTTTGCGACAAATAATCGGTCAGCTTGACAGTACGGAAAAAGAAATACTTCGTCTGCGTTTTTTTCAGAACAAGACACAGAGCGAAACAGGACAGCTGTTGTCCATGTCGCAGGTGCAGATATCAAGAAAAGAGAAAAAAATTCTGGAAAAACTACGGAAAAATCTGCAATGAACAGGGCATAATGTCTGGAATAATTTGTCATTATTTGTTGAAATATAACATAATTGTGTACAGAAATTCGTTTATTGAAAAAAATAGTTGAAATTTGCCGTAATCCATAGTAGAATAAATTATGGTGATAGTTATGGCTAATCTTGAAGAACGAGCGAGAGACGAAAGATACAGACAGAGAAGACGGGAAAGACTGAGAAAAAAAAGAGAACGTGAAAGACGCAGACGGAAAATCATGTTGGTTCTGACAGCTGTTGTTCTTGTCCTGGTAATTGTTTTGCTGGTGAAGCTGTTGTCCAGTTGCAAAGTGAAAACAGGAGAAGAAGCCGATGTCAATGCCACACAAGCCACAGAAGAAATGACGCAGGCAAGCCCTGTCCGATTTGTAGAAAGTGCGATGGAACTGGCTATCGGCAAAGCAGTGAAACCGATGATTCAGGACGGCAACAATCAGGAAATTTCAGATTTTGTATTGCAGTCACAAGATGAAAGCATTGTCAAAGTCAATGAAAACAACGAAATTGTTGCGAAGAAGGCAGGCGATGCCACCGTTATCTGTACGACCGCAGACGGCAGAACGGCAGAATGTCATGTACACGTTATTCAGATGTCGGGGAAAAAGATACGCACAGACTTAGACCCCGAAAAACCTATGGTGGCACTTACTTTTGATGACGGCCCTAATGGCAGTAATACCACATCAATTCTGGATTCCCTCAACAAACATAACGGAAGAGCGACTTTTTTCATGGCAGGCTATAAAATAAGTGACCAGCCTGACATTGTCAGAATGGTTTTTGAACAGGGACATGAAGTAGCAAATCATTCCCGTGACCATCTCTATGCCAATGACCTGACAGAAAGTCAGCAGGAAGAACAGATGGAGTCTGTCAATCAGCAAATCAAGTCCATTACGGGCGAAGAACCGACACTGTTCCGTTGTCCGGGCGGTATAGAGGGAGAGTATTATCAGAAAAGTAAAATGCCCCTTATTTCGTGGTCGATAGATACTCTGGACTGGAAAACAAAGAATACACAGTCCACCTATAACGCTATTACGAAAGTATTTGAAAAAGGTTTTAATCTTGACGGCGATATTGTCTTAATGCACGACTTACAGGATTCCACACCTGATGCTGTGGAACTGATTTGTAAGTATCTGGACGAAAAAGGTTATCAGATGGTAACTGTTTCCGAGCTTGCCCATTATCGTGGCGTGGAAATGCAGGGCGGACAGATTTATAACCATTTCTATAAAGATGAACCTGTATCTGATAACTCTGACGACGACAGTAACAACGACAGCGAAACTTTTACGCAGACAGAACAGAACAATGATGAGGAAGAAAACTCTGCTGAAAATCAGGAAGAAGACTGACAAAAAAATATCAGCGTCCGACTACATAATTATGTGAGTCGGACGCTGACTTTTTTATAGGTAAAAAACCAAAAGTTTTGGTCAGGCCTTGGGGGTGGCTTGTGGAGTTCAGGGGCAACGCCACTGACACAGGACGAACCTCACCTAAAAGCCCTGCTGTCGAAGTTCGGAAAGCATATTGACATAAAATTCCCGTACATCGAAGCCCTTAATGTCTTCTCTGTTAAGGTCAATAACGTCAGCGTGAGAAATTCCTCGTTTTCCCTTGGTGGTGAGATAGGTGTACTGCTCACCAAATGAAAAAGACGTTTCGGCAACAAGACCATCATTATCGTTGTCAAAGAATTTGACCAGATGATAAGAAAAATTCAACGGAAATCTTCCGCCTGTAGCTCGGTTCAGCTTAGACCCTACACTACGATAAGATACTTTGGTACTGTCATGGATATTTTTGTTGAACTCATCACAGTATTTTGCTGTCAGACAGGAAACGGCAGAAAGAAAATCAGGGTTAGTATCTCCCAGTTTTTTCAGAGCGGAATTATATTTGTCAGCGATACCGTTGGTTACTTTTTCGGGAAGTTTAGTCAGCAGATATTCCGCAAAATGACAGCCACGGTGCGGTGTATTGACTGTAGTGAGTGTTGCCACATAATCATCACACCCCAGCTCACTTATGGCATATCGGCAGTCCAGTCCGCCTTTGGAGTGAGCAATGATATTCAGTTTTCCGCAGTTGGTCGAACGGACAATTTCCCTGATTCTTTCAGCAAGTTCCCTGCCACTGTCCTCTATGGAAAGTGCGGACTGGTGATTACCGTAATAGACAGTGGCACCGTTTTCTATCAGTTCTTCGGGAATACGTCCCCAGTAGTTGAAATACTGACTGTCACGGAAAAACACACCGTGAACAAACAATATCGGATATTTTGTGGCACAGACCTTTTCCCCCTGACGGGAAAGATTGCGTAAATGACGGTAAATTTCCAGGTTGACTTCCGGTGTGACAATTCGGATAATCTTAATCAGCAGAAACCATCTTACTACGGGAACAAACAGGAATATCAGCAGAAGAACTCTGTATTTGATTCCCAGCTGGAGAGAAGTCACAAAAACGGAAATCAGTCCGTTGAGTAACAGAACGGTTTCATAAAGTATACAGATACCTGCCGAAAACAGTAACGCAGTCAGATTATTCTGTTCCGAAAAAGCAATGATAAAGAATGTCTGGTAAACCAGAGAAACAGCAGAAGAAATCACATAATCAATCAGCAGTTCATTGCCGTGACTGCACATTCTCATTCGGAAAGAGGGATATCCTTGTTTGACTACCGAGGGGAACACATTCAGCAAAATAAATACAGGAATATTCAGTACACTCCAGCCCCACAAATCGAACCAGTCAAAGAACAGCATGCTGTTGGGAATAAAGCAGAACAACAGCACAGAAAAAAAACGGTAAAGATGTCCGTAAAACGGTATACGGTATGTTGTCATAAATCAGCCTTCCTCAATGGATTTGGTCGCATAAGCGTTCAGACTCTGGTCGGCGATATTCCCCGACAGATATTCATAATAGCCCTGAGCTCCTACCATGACAGCATTGTCACCGCAGAGATGTCTGGGTGGCATATACAGTCGGATATGTTTCTGGTCGCACAATTCCTGCAAGGAACGTCGGAGCAGACTGTTCGCCGACACACCGCCCGCAATAACCACTGTCTTACTGTTGGTATCTTCCACCGCTTTCATCAGGTTGACCGTAAGACAGTTGACGGCTGTTTTTCGGAACGAAGCGGATAAATCCGCCACAGGAATTTCTTTGC
Organism: uncultured Ruminococcus sp.; assembly: GCA_902772795.1. GTDB lineage: Bacteria > Bacillota > Clostridia > Oscillospirales > Acutalibacteraceae > CAG-964. The sequence goes on from CACYBZ010000042.1 coordinate 4,751, forward strand.
CTTTCTGGGAAAACTGATGGATTTTATTGATAACGGCAGTTTTCAGACCTGAAAAGCTGAAGTCATAGGGTGAGCCGTTGACTTTGGGAAACGGAAAGGAAAACGCATCGGGATTACCGTTTTCAGCGATTTTATCCAGAGCGATACCGCCTGGATAAGACATTCCCATAGTACGCCCTGCTTTGTCGAAAGCCTCGCCGACAGCATCGTCACGGGTACGACCGATGATTTTCATTCTGGTATAGTCCTCCACAAGAACAATATGACTATGACCTCCACTCACAACAAGACAGAGAAACGGTGGTTGTAAATCAGCATGGGCGACATAATTGGAAGCAATATGGGAACGCAGATGATGAGTAGGGATAAGCGGAATATTACGGGAAAGAGCAATTCCCTTGGCAAAATTGACCCCGACAAGCAAAGCCCCGATAAGACCCGGGGCATAGGTTACAGCGACAGCGTCAATATCTTCCAGTGTCAGTTGTGCCTGTGCCAGAGCTTCAGCAACAACCCCCGTAATATTTTCTGTATGTCGTCGGGAGGCGATTTCGGGAACGACACCGCCATATAATTTATGTTCGTCCACCTGTGTGGCGACGACAGAAGAAAGTACTTTTCTGCCGTCTTCCACAACGGCACACGCCGTTTCATCGCATGAACTTTCTATGGCAAGAATTTTCATGATTGTTTCGTCCTTTCTGTTCGAGAAATTTCCGTTTTTTCTGAAAGCAGAGTTTATATTTCTGTGATTGCCGTATGTTCAGAAATACAGCGTCATAATCAGACCGTCCTCAGTGGGGGAGGAGTAGAAATTCTTCCGCCTGCCGACGGACTGAAACCCGAATTGTTCATAGAGGGCAACCGCTTTGACGTTGGACGGTCTTACTTCCAGAGAGATAAAGGCACAGTGTTGAGTTCGTGCATTGTCGGTCAATGTTCTGGTGAGTGCTTTCCCGATACCGTTTCCCTGAAATCCGGGAGAAACAGCAATATTATCCACATAACATTCGTCAATGACAATATGACACCCGCAATAGCCCAGAACAAGACCGTCAGGAGCTATTGCGGTAAAAAAGAAAGCACAGGTATTGGTAAGCTGATAGTCAAGACTTTGTTTTGACCAGCCGTTTTTACCGAAACATTGCCGTTCAATCTCGGCGATAGCTTCGGTATGGGGTGCACACATCGGAATAATATCAAAGTTCATTGCCATAGTGTTTTTTTATCAGGTCAGCCAGAACAACAAGCTTTTTATCGATATCTGCACAGCACTGCCGATAGACAGCGATATCCCCGCCGTAAGGGTCGCTGACATCGAGTACATAAATTTTGTTTTTCGGAACGTGATATTGTTCCATGAGGGCAAAAGCGTGGCTGTACGTCATACAGACAAACAAATCCGTATTGTCAATACGTTCTGCGGTGAGTATTGTGGCGGTATGACGGGAGATATCTATATCACGTTCACGGCACACGGCAACAGCGTTTGCCGAAGCACACGCACCGTTATCCGCCATCAGTCCTGCACTGGCAACGCTGACATTGTGTAATGCCGTATCATTTTCAGCGATTTTGCGGAAAATCCCCTCCGCCATAGGACTTCGGCAGGTATTTCCCGTACAGAGAAACAGTATATTCAAGATAAAAACTCCTTATGTTTACCAAAGAGAATCAAAGGCTTTTGAATCAAATCCTTTTAAAGGAAGATTACGGATAGTTTCATTCAGAAAATCCTTGATAGAAAATTTGGTATAGTGATAGACAGGGTGCTGAGGAATTTCCACACAGGGAATTTTCGCCTGAGGATAGACGGAAAAATCCTTTACCCAGGAAATATAGGGGTGACAGTGATTTTTAAGAATCAATGCCTGACTGTCTTCATAACCGATAGTCAGCGTCTGCAAGGCACTGATACCCAGCAGAGGACGGTAACCCCTGTTTTCCACATGAACCTGACCGCACAGTTCAGAAATTTCCCGTAAGAGTTCCAGTTCTCGTGAGGAGAGGAATATCCAGTTCTGACAGTTGGATTTGATGGTGGAAGCGTCTTCCTTGTAGGTGCTTTTGAGTTGCTGTGCACTCTGTACGACAAGGATAAAACGGATATTACGGCTTCGTCCAGCGGAAATCATGGAGGGCATATCGGAAATCTGAGAGAGGTTGGAAAATTCGTCCAGCACATAATTGACCCGTACAGGCAACATACCGCCCAGGTTCTGTGCTTCCTGAATGAGATATTCATAACATTGCTTGACGAAAATACTGACAAGAAAATGAAACGTCTTTTTTTCATCAGGCATGATAAGAAAAACAGCGGTCTTTTGTTTGTAGAGTTCATCATAATGGAAATCGGAAACAGCAGTCAGTTCCAGAATATCCAGATTGATGAAAATATTATGAAAGAGCACATCAAACGTGGAAAGTACGCAGGAAAGTGTTTTTTCGACCGTCTTGAGAGCGATGGTAGATTCCAGTCGTTTGATGATAATATCGTTTGAGCGGAATTTTTCGGCGAACGTCCAGAAAACTTTTGTATCTTCTTCCGAGTTGTCAAGAACCTTGATATCTTCCCTGATTTTCTGGATACTGAGAAAATTGATTTCCTTGATGGACTTTGCGGATTCAAACAGCATTAAGGTAATACCGATGAACAAATCACAGGCGACCATTTCCCAGTAAGGGTCTTTTTCGGAATGAATCTGATTTTTCAGTTGTATGGACAAATCCGTAATGAGTTCAATCGCCTTGCTGACGTTGCCCGAAGTATAGAATTTATAAGCGACTTCCAGCGGATTCCAGAAATCGCCTTTTTTAGGATTTCGGATATTGACTACTCGGATATTGTAGCCTTTCTTGTGAAGAAATCCCGAAGTATGGGTATAGATTTCCCCTTTCGGGTCAGAAATAACCATATTTTCCCCTGACTGGGCGATAGTATACACACTGGGAATACAGAAATTCCTTGTTTTTTTTGAGCCCGTATTACCGAAAATCAGCGTGTGGTTGTCCGAAGTATCGGTAAAGACACAGCCGTCTTCACATTTCAGAACGATACCCGACTGAGAATAGTTGCCTGTGACTTTTTGTTTCTGAAGATTCTGATTGAATTCACGGTCAGTGGCAAATCTGCTGTCATCATACATCAACAATTAACCCCCTTGTTCTTTATGTGTCTGCACGTTGGCAGAAATACTTTACATGGAAAATCCTATACCGTTGCCGACAGTGTTTTTCTTGTCGGACATCTCTTTAATCACCGTTTCAATCGACTTTCTGTTATTGATGTAGCCGTATGCTTTGAGTGTCCATTTCAGAATTTTTACGGCATCGTCCTTGTTCAGAATGTCAGCATGAGTTATCATCATTTCCTTTTCCTCAGCGGAAAGGGATTCCCAGATATCATAATAAATCATTTCGGTATTGCTGAGTGTTCCGCAGTCGTGCATGACGGAAAAAAGAATATTGTCATGTAAAAGTTGTCCTTTTTTCGGAGAAGTCACGATAACAAACAGTACATTGCCTTTCAGCTGACATATCTGTTTGGCAAAACCGATAATGTCTGCCTTTTTGGTAATTTCCGAATTGTTTTCTGGAATATAGATGACAAACATACCGTTTGATTTATGTTCTGATAACAACATATGCTGATACCACTGGTGCAACGTCTGCAACTCGTTACCGCCAAAATCAGCGACAGTATTGTAATCACGAAGTTCCAGCCACTTGACAAAGCGGTATCGGGGTGAAAATATTCTTTTGACCTGTAGTCTTGTAATAAAGGACTGCATACTGTAATAGGAACTTTCCCTGCCGATGTCCCCGCATATAATATAAGCAGGAATATCATTATAGTCAGGCATTTTCTGTTGCAAGGTCTGATATACGGTATTCAGTTGTCGTTCGACTTGTTTAAACATAGCAATTCCCCCTAACAATTATCCCATAAAATAATCACTATCCGTATCCAAACTATAACAAAAAAGAAAACAAAATACAAGATAAATGACATTATTTTAATTTATCATAGAAAGTATACAATTTCTGCACGCCGTTTTCAAGGTGATAGTAATGCACGATATACGGTACAAACAGACACATCAGGGCAACAAACAGAAAAGCGATACCTATACTCTGAAAAGCGACAAATCCCAGCAATGACAGCAATGTACAGATTGCCGTCAGAAACATGACCAGTAAATGTACAATTCTTTCATGCTGAAAGTAGCCTATTTTCGTCTGTAATTCTTCTTTGAGCTGTTGTTTCTGTGTTTCATCAAGTTCTGCATCGGTTTTTTCTTCCATGTAGCGGATAAAGTCCTGTAATTTCTGCCACATTGATTTCAGCTCCTTTCTTTTTGAAAATCTGCTATGGCAGATTTTCTTAAAAAGTTTTGACCCACTTTTTCAAAAGTGGGTGGGGTCAAGGGGCGAAGCCCCTTGGCAGGATTTTCAAAAGGGCACCCCTTGAACAGTTATCCTTTGGCATCGTACCACGTTCTGCCGTAATGAGCGTCCACTGTCAGAGGAACACGCAGTTTTACCGCATTTTCCATTTCTTCTTTCAGTATCGTCATGACCTGTTCTTTCTCATTTTCGGGAGATTCGACAATCAGTTCATCATGAACCTGCAAAATCAGCTTTGCCCTGAGTTTTTCGGCTTTCAGACGGCGGAATACCTTTATCATGGCTATCTTGATAATATCCGCAGATGTTCCCTGAACGGGCATATTTCTGGCGACCCTTTCACCGAACATTCTGACATTTCTGTTGTCGGCATTCAGTTCGGGAAGATAACGCCGTCTGCCGAAAAGTGTCTGTGCATAGCCGTTTTCGGCAGCACAACGGATAGTATCTTTCATGTACTTGTCGATACCGCTGTAATGGGCAAGATAATCCTTGATATACTTGTCTGCCTGCTTGACAGTGACGTTGATGTCCTCTGCAAGGGAAAAGGCACTGATACCGTACACGATACCAAAATTGACGGCTTTGGCACGGCTTCGCATTTCAGATGTGACAAACTGCGGTAACATACCGTTCCCGAAAACCTGACTGGCGGTGATACTGTGGATATCTTCATGATTGTTGAACGCTTCACACATGGCACTGTCATCGGCGAGATGGGCGAGTACCCGAAGTTCAATCTGTGAATAGTCTGCATCGACCAGTACATAACCGTCTTTGGCAATGAAAAATTTACGCATTTCCCTGCCGAGTTCGGTTCTTACAGGAATGTTCTGTAAATTAGGTTCGGTGGAACTGATACGGCCTGTACGTGTTTCCGTCTGATTGAAACGGGAATGGATACGTCCGTTGTCGTCAATGACTTTCAGCAGACCGTCACAATAAGTGGATTTCAGTTTTGCCAGTTGTCTGTATTCCATAATCAGACCGATGACAGGGTGTTTGTCCTTGAGTTTTTCGAGAACGTCTGCGTTTGTGGAATAACCGCTCTTGTTTTTCTTACCCGTAGGAAGTGCCAGTTTTTCAAAAAGAGCCACGCCGAGCTGTTTGGGAGAATTGATATTGAATTCATAGCCCACACAGGCATAAATTTCCTTTTCGATAGCCTCCAGTTTTGCGGAAAGTTCAACGCCGAAATTTTCGATACCGTTTCTGTCCGCCATGAATCCCTGATTTTCCATACTTGCCAGTACGTCTGCCAGAGGAATTTCCATATCATAGAGTAAGCTTTCCTGATGATTTTCTTTGATATGTGTTTCAAGTATGGGGTACACGCAGGAAAGCTGACAGATTTTTCTGACAGTGGGATTATCGGAATTGACGGTGATATGCAGTCGTGTATATTCAGAAAACAGTCTGTCAATGTCATAGGACGACGAGGAGGGATTGAGCAGATATGCCATCAGTTCAACGTCGGCAATTTTTCCTTTGCAGGAACAGTTCAGTCTGTCCAGAACCGCAAAAAACGGTTTTACGTTGTCGGTGACTTTGGTACAGGGACTTTCAAACAGTCTGACAAGTACATCATCACTGTAATGACAACAACAGACCGTATTGTCATGACACAGAAAAAGCCTGTCGTCCGCAGACAGTAAGAAAATGGTTGCTTCTGCCGTCAGCAGACGGTCAGGGTCGGCAATATCGCCCTGAAAATCAAAGGTGACGGCAGGTGTATCGGTGTCTGCGGTTTCGCTGATATGGAATTTCTTTATCAGCGAAAACAATTCCAGACGGCTCATTAAGGCATAGGCATTTTTTCGGTCGGGTGTTTTGGGAACATAGGCACGGATATCTTTTTCGACGGGAACATTAGTGGCGATTCTGCCCAGAAAAAGACTGAGATAGGCATTATCCTTGTCAGCGATTAATTTTTTACGCATAGCGGGTTTGATGTCAGGGTCGTCAATATGCTGATACACGCCGTCCAGAGAACCGAAACGGACAATCAGGTCATTTGCCCCTTTCTGACCGATACCTTTCACTCCCGGGATATTGTCAGACGTATCGCCCTGAATGGCTTTGATGTCAATAAGCTGTGCAGGGGTGACATGGTATTCATTCATGATGGCTGTTTCGTCATAGTTGACGGTGTTTTTGGTGGTGATAAGCCGTACCGTGATATTGTTGCTGACAAGTTGCAGACTGTCACGGTCGCCGGTGGCAATGATACATTGATGGTTATTGTTTTCGGCTTCTCTGGCGAGTGTGCCGAGAATGTCATCGGCTTCAAATCCTGAACATTCTACGGTCTGATAGCCGAGGTATTGCAGAATTTCCTTGACAAGTAGCAGTTGTGCAGCGAGTTCATCAGGCATACCGTGACGGGTAGCTTTGTAGCCGTCATAGTGCTGATGGCGGAATGTGGGAACTTTTTTGTCGAAAGCCACTGCTACTGCATCAGGTGAAGTATCGTCCAGAATTTTGGACATCATAGTAAGAAAGCCGTAAACGGCATTGGTATATTCGCCTTTTTTGGTGGTAAGGATTTTGATACCATAAAAGGCACGGTTAAGAATACTGTTACCATCTATGACAAGTAGTTTCAAAACATAACACCTCCATAATGATTGGTTCAAGGGTTGCACCCTTGAAAATCCTGCCAAGGGGCGTTGCCCCTTGACCCCACCAACTTTTTGAAAAAAGTTGGACAAAAACTTTTGAGGCTCACTTCGTTCGGATTTTTCTCTTTGTGTTGTCCGAAATCTGCGACAGCAGATTTCGCCTTAAAGTTTCGGTCAAGCCTTTTTAAAGGCTTGCGGGGTTCAGGGGCGGAGCCCCTGACAGGGGTTCGGGGACAGCGTCCCTGAAAAAAATGAAAACGCTGACAGTCTTACTTATTTCAGACTGTCAGCGTTTTCAGCGTTATTGTATATTAATCTTCCAAAGGTTCGTAGCGTAGAATATCATCTTCGTCATAAATGTCGTCAAAATCCTCATACTCAAGGTCATCATTAAACATTCTTGCGTTGATATCCATGCTTTTAAATTTAGGGGTCTGGGTTTTGATTCTTGTGGGTTTAAAATCGGTTACTTCATTGGTATACTGGTCAATCATGCAAATTCCTCCTTAACGTATATACTGTCTTCCAACATCTATAGTATACCACGTACTTCATGATAAAAACACCCATTTTATCAACAATTCATTAATTTTTTACAAATAGCAAAATCAGGACAGCCGACCATACAATCGACTGCCCTGACTGATGTAACGAAAACCAATCAAAAATTATTCCTCAGCAGGAGCACCTACGGGACATACCTCTGCACAACTTCCGCAACCGATACAAGCATCAGCATTGATTTCATATTTTCCGTCACCTTCAGCAATAGCTTCAACGGGACATTCTGCTGCACAAGCACCACAGGAAATACAGTCTTCACTAATTTTGTAAGCCATGAATAAACCTCCTTTCTGAGCAGTAGTTTCGTGTTTTGAATACGCCATCATTTTAGCATATTTTCAAAAAAAATCAATACTAAAAACGATTTTTTATACATTTCGTTAAAACTGTAAAAAAAATAACGC
>CACYBZ010000043.1 GCA_902772795.1 uncultured Ruminococcus sp.
CAGAGCCCCTGAAAGAACCTGAATTTTAAGGTAAATAACGGATTTAGTTGAATTTTTAATGGTTATAAAACATATATTTTTCTTGAAAGTTAAAATTCAGGAGGAATAACGATGTTTATTATTAAAAAAGTTGACCGTAAAACAATTATTGCTGTGATGTTGACCACACTGCTTTTTGTGGCTGTCAGTGTGAAATTTATTTTTTTAAGTCATATGCCGTCAACAGCGTACTGTGAAGCTATCGGAAAGTATTGCACACAAATCAGTAAGGAATTTTCTTTTGCTGACTTTTTTCGACAATTTGACATCGTAATTGATGAAAATACTTTGCAGGAAACGGAAATTACCATTCCTGCAGAATTTAATCAGGTATATGAAAATTACAATAACTTACAGAAAAGTCAGGGTATAGATTTAGCTCTGTACAAAGGCAAAGTGGCAAAGCGTTACACTTTTGATGTATTGAATGACAAGGCAGACTATGATGTCAAAGCGAATATTATTGTCTTGGAAAACAGAATTATCGCAGGGGATTTGTGTACCTATGCTCTGGACGGAATGATGACGACATTGAGTGATAAAACTATGATACAGGAGTAGAAAAATTTGGGTGAAAAACAACGTCTTGACAAGTTGCTTTCTTCACAGGGAACGTGGAGCAGAAGTGATGTGAAAAAACTGATAGGAAAAGGAAAAGTCAGTGTAAATCATGAACCAATAACAAAAGCAGATCATAAAGTCGATTCTGAAAAAGATATTATTGCTGTTGACGGTCGGGAAATCGTATGTAAACAGTATATTTATTTGTTGATGGATAAGCCGTCAGGAGTAGTTTGTGCGGTCAGCGACAAGACGGATAAGACAGTGATTGATATTATTCCCGAACAATATCAACGAAAAGGGCTTTTTCCTGTGGGAAGACTTGATAAGGATACGGAAGGATTACTCATCATTACCAATGATGGCGATTTTGCCCACAAAGTAACTTCCCCTAAAACAAATCTCTATAAAACCTATCAGGCGGTTATCGACAGCAGTATTTCTGAAGAGGATATACAGGCGTTTGAAAATGGTATCGTGTTCAAAGACGGTACAAAATGTCGGAAAGCCTTTCTGCGACAGCTGGATAATAACAATAATCCGTTGGTAGAGGTCAGAATTTGTGAGGGAATGTTCCATCAGGTGAAAAAAATGCTGCTGACAAGGGGGAAAAAGGTCTTACACCTGAAAAGAACAGCTATCGGGGGGTTGACATTAGATGGCAGTTTAAACAAAAGGAAATTCGCTGAAATTGATTATTTGGCGATAAATGATATTTTATTTGACAATTTGTACGAAATACATTGTTAGTTTTTCGCACCGTATCGAAATTGTAAAATATTGAATTCAATATTTAGTGAAAAATAGACTAGCAACTTTTGTTAAAACGTGATATATTTATATACGAAATTAAACCTTACAGTGGATGGTAAGGCAAGATATAGGAGGTATGTGGAGATGGCTGATGTAAGGCTTGAACACATTTATAAAATTTATGATGGCGGTGTTGTAGCTGTATCAGATGTAAACCTTGATATTCAGGATAAGGAGTTCATTATTCTTGTAGGACCTTCCGGTTGTGGTAAATCAACAACTTTGAGAATGATTGCTGGTCTTGAAGATATCAGTAAAGGAACTTTGACTATTGGTGATACCATCGTTAACGATGTCGCACCGAAGGACAGAGATATTGCCATGGTTTTCCAGAACTATGCATTGTATCCCCATATGTCAGTCTATGATAATATGGCATTCGGTCTTAAACTGAGAAAAGTTCCCAAAGAGGAAATCCGCAGAAAAGTTGAAGAGGCTGCCAGAATTCTGGATATCGACCATTTGTTGGAACGTAAACCGAAGGCTTTGTCAGGTGGTCAGAGACAGCGTGTTGCTTTGGGTAGAGCAATTGTCCGTGACCCTAAGGTATTCTTACTTGACGAACCGCTTTCCAACCTGGACGCTAAGCTGCGTGCTCAGATGAGAACCGAAATTTCCAAACTTCATCAGAGATTGGGTACAACATTCATCTACGTAACGCATGACCAGACCGAAGCTATGACAATGGGTACAAGAATCGTTGTTATGAAAGACGGTTTTGTTCAGCAGGTTAATACTCCTCAGCATCTTTATGATTTCCCTTGCAATGAATTCGTTGCCGGTTTCATCGGTTCACCTCAGATGAACTTCATCAATGCTGTTGTCGGTAAGAGTGGTCCTACATATACCCTCTCCTTTGACGGTATTACTCTGGCTATTCCCGATTCCAAAGCAACGCAGTTGTCAAACTATGTCGGAAAAGAAGTTGTCTTCGGTATCCGTCCTGAACACGTTTATGACGACTATGACAGCATCAATAAGTATGCCAACGCTATGGAAGCAAAGGTAGAAGTTACCGAATTGATGGGTGCTGAAATTTATCTCTATCTCACAGTAGGTTCAGCGTCTGTAACCGCAAGAGTTGCTCCCACATCAAAGGCAAAGCCGGGCGATACCATCAAGATTGCTTTCGACCTGAGCAAGTTGCATATTTTTGACAAAGAAACAGAACAGAACATTGCTTTACCGGTTGGTTTTGACCACAACGGCAGTTCCTCCACAGTTAATTTGTATAAATAATTCTTTATGAATGTTACGGCTACACAGTGAGTATTTGCTTTGTAGCCGTTTTTTCTTTTTTCGTTTTTCAACCACAGGTTCAATGACATGGAAAAAAATCAATGCTATAATATCCCCAACAAGAAAAGAAACGGAGTGATGATTGATGAATCTTAAAGAGGCTTTCAGATTTCAGAATAAGTTGCAGTCCTTGATTACCGAAGCGAAAAGTATCCTGAACGTAGATGAAAATGTCATAAAGATACAGAAAACCTATCTCTATAAAAAGGCGATGCCTCAGTCTGAAAATGAAACGGTTACGGAAATACCTCAAACAGAATATTATGCTCAGATAAATCAGCTGGTTGATTTTCTGATATATCTTCTTGGTGAGCATGAAAAACTTTCCGCTACCATCAATACAGCCAAGAAAAATCTTCCCCTGGATATGGACGGGGAAATCAGTCTGAACAAGCAAAGACAGCATATTTCACAGATTTTCCGTAATATGACTTCGTTGAAAAGTTCTGAAATAGTTAGTCAGCGTGCAGGTACGGGCTATTGTTTCAACGCTGAGGGCAATCAGGTTGCCTATAAGTGTGATGTCAAAACAGTCAAGACCATTAACTTTGACCGTAACAAAGTACGCCGTTACGCTACGGAACTGACAAAAAAATCAGATGAGATTTCTGCTCAGATTGACTCATGTATGATAAACTCGACTGTTGACTACGTTGTTCCGTTTGATGTCAATGATACGTTCTCCGAAATTTTTGAGGATTTTCTGACACGTTATAGAAAGTAATCCCTGCAGGCGATTGCACGGCTCGTATACGAGCCGAAAAGTGCAACGCACTTTTCAGATAAAAACACAAAGTGTTTTTATCGTGCAATCGCCACATACAGCGACTGTTTGCTTTACGACAGATTAAGTCATGGCGAAAATCGGTTCAGGTGCGGATGAACTATAAGCCCGCATATTTTTTCTTTATTTGATTGTTTATGGATTGTATGTTCTTTGCCGTTGTCAAATGTCAGATGCGTCATTGTGTCAATGTAAAATGCCGTCGATCCGTTATTTCATGCTTTGCCCTTTCGTATCGCAGAAATGATAATTTTTATATTGATATCGTAACAGATATTCTAATTTTTCTTCCGCTTTGTCGGCAACGGAAAGCATCATTTTCCGAAATGGTGTGACTACAGAGCAGACAAGGCAAAAATGGTTTAAGCGTGACTTACTCTGTTGTAAATCAAGCAGTCGGAAAAAAGAAGGAGGGCATTCAGTATACACTGACTGCCCTGTTTCGTTAATATGATGAGATGGTACAAGAATTTCGTTCATTGGTGTCTGCAGAATCAGACTGAGTGCATAAAGGTTATCAACGGTAGGAAGACATTTACCTTTCTGCCATTTGTAGATAGCCTGTGGTTCTTCAAAACCGAAGAATTTTTGCAAATCACGCACAGAAAGACCTTTCCGTTTACGCAGACGCTGAATATTTTCGCCTGTCGCAACAAGGTCAATAACGGGAAAGAGCATATCAGACATAAAAAACCTCCTTTTTAGCAAAAGAAAAACAAATATGACTGTTTTTGATAAAATCATTATAACAATTTTGGGAGAAAAAATCAATACAAAAGAAAGGAAAGAAATTATGGAAAAAATGATACCGTTGAAAAAGCAAAGCAAAAAACAACAGAAGGAATATCATAACAGAAAGAGAAAGTCATGGCATAATCTCAATCCTGTTACCCGGGTAAAAGAAAGCAGAAAAATTTATAACCGAAATCGTTTGAAAGCAGAAAGGTATGTCTTTTAAACGATTTTTTTATTGTTTTGAAAATACTATTGACAGTTAGGATATTAAAAAATATAATATAGGGAATATTTTTGGGGAGGAAATTTGATATGAAAGATGAAAGCAAATCCGTAGCTTTACGGATTTCGGTAACAACGATTATTCTGAATTTTTTGCTGACAGTATTCAAATTTATTGCGGGAATTGTCGGAAAATCAGGGGCAATGATATCGGACGCAATACATTCCGCTTCAGATGTACTCAGTACAATTATTGTGATTGTGGGGTTTATCCTTTCACGGAAAAAAAGTGATTTTGAACATCAATACGGGCATGAACGCTATGAATGTGTATCAGCTATTATTCTGGCAGTGATACTGGGGGCGACAGGTGTTGGTGTGGGGTATAAGGGACTGGAAAAAATTTTTTCTCAGGATTACAATGAACTGACTGTTCCTACCATGTTGGCACTTTCTGCGTCAGCAATATCCATTATCGTTAAGGAAATTATGTATTGGTACACCTATATCGGAGCAAAGAAAATCAACAGTTCATCGTTAAAGGCAGACGCATGGCATCATCGCAGTGACGCATTGTCATCGGTAGGGTCACTGATAGGTATTTTCGGGGCAATGCACGGAATAAAAGTTCTTGACCCTGTTGCCAGTGTGGTCATATCGTTGTTTATTCTCAAAGCGACTTATGATATTGTCAAGGATTCGATTGACAAAATGATTGATAAGTCATGCGATAAGGAAACGGTTTCAAAAATGGCAACATTAGTCAGGGAACAGGACGGCGTAAAACGACTGGACGTTATCAAAACAAGACTGTTCGGTAATAAAATCTACGTGGATATTGAAATTTCCGCAGATGAAAACCTGAATTTAAAAGAAAGTCATGAAATCTCCAAAAATGTGCATGACGTCATAGAAAAAGAATTTCCTCTGGTTAAACATTGTATGGTTCATGTCAACCCGTTTTCAGAGGAATAGATGTTCTTTTTGAGGTGAATTTTTCTTTTTGCATAGCGTCGAAAAATGACAGGTACGAACTTCTGAAAATTATTGATTTTTTCTGAAATCGGAAAAAGAAGGCATATTTTGTTGAAAAAAAAAGCGTATTATGATATAATGTCAGAAGTCGTATAGGGGGAATAGGATTTGAAGAAAGCAGTTATTCTTTTTTTGTGTTGTGCTGTTTCCTTTGCAGGGGGATACTGCTTCGGCGAAAGCAGTATTTTTAATGTCCCTATGGGTGATGAAAAAAAAGGCATGTCGAACGTAGCGTTAGCTGTAGCGGAGCAGGCAACGACACAACTCGCCACTAAGTTGAAGTCTGATGTCAAAAAAAATAAGGCTGAGAAAAAAACTGTTGACGAAAAACGCAAAGCACTTGACCCGTCATGGTTTGATGATGCAGTATTTTTAGGGGACAGTATCACAGTATTTTTAAGTTACTATTGTGACGCTCACCCTGAAGCGTTGGGCGATGCACAGTTTTTCAGTTCAGGAAGTTTGAGTTATGGCAATGCACAATGGGAAATGAATGACCCTGAGGCAGTACACCCGTCTTATAAAGGGGAAGTTCATTTTGCAGAAGACTGTGTACAGGTAACAGGAGCAAAGAAAGTATTTGTTCTTATGGGAATTAATGATATAGCTGTATACGGTCTTGATGGTGCTGTGGAAAATGCCGACAGTTTTTTAGATAAATTAAAGGCAAAAGCTGATGGTGCAGTCATCTATGTGCAGTCAACCACACCTATTATCAAAGGCATGGAAAACGAAAACATCAGTAATGAAAAAGTCAGGGCGTTCAATGTACGGCTGGCACAACTGGCACAGGAAAAGGAACTTGCCTATCTTGATGTTTACAGTGCGGTCTGCGATGAAGACGGTTATCTCAGGTATGAGTATTGTTGTGACCCTGAAGATATGGGGATTCATTTTTCATGGGACGGTTGTCAGGCTTGGAGCAATTATCTGAAAGAAAATGTGGGAGAACAATCGTAAAAAGCGGTGACATTATGAAAAAAGGATTTATAGTATTGTTATGTGTGGTATTTTGTATTATGGCAGGTTGTTCAGCTCAGGACGCTGTTATGCAGACGACCGTACAACAAAAAAATTCGGAAGGATATGTCGTGACAGAACTGACAACGGCACAGTTCGATGTTCCGAACAAAAATGAAAACAGCAGTGTGGAAGTTATTGAGAACCAATCTGAAAATAACGAGGGTACGTTATCGCCGTCGTGGTTTGATGATGCGGTTTTTGTCGGTGACAGTGTTACTACGTTTCTGGATACCTATTGTGAGGGGAATGCCGATGCTCTTGGGCAGGCAAAATTTTTATGTTCAGCGAGTCTGAGTTACGGCAATGCCCAATGGGATATTGATGACCCTGACGCAGTACACCCGTCTTACCGAGGGGAAAAACATCTTGCGGAAGACTGTATAGCGGTGACGGGAGCAAATAAGATTTTTGTGATGCTGGGTATTAATGACATTGGTGTATACGGCGTTGATGGTGCTGTAGAGAATGCCGAAACATTTTTCGGAAAACTGGAGAGTAAAGCCAACGGAGCAAAAATCTATGTGCAGTCGGTAACACCTATTGTTAAAGGCAAGGAAAATGATGTCATCAGCAATGAGAAAGTTGAACAGTTCAACGAACGGCTGAAACAACTGGCACAGAACAGAGGATATGTTTATATTGATGTACATAGTGCGGTATGTGATGAAAACGGTTATCTGCAATATGAATACTGTTGTGACCCTGAAGGAGAGGGAATGGGAATTCATTTTTCATGGGACGGTTGTGAAGTCTGGAGTAATTATCTGAAACAGAATGTAGGTAACTGACAGATTTTATTTTTCGGGGTGAAAAACATCAATGAGAAAAAAAATAACAGCAGGAATACTATGTATGCTGTTGTGTATTATGGCAGGTTGTTCGTCTGAAAAGAAGACACAGACCACGCAGGTGAAAAACGATGAGGGATATGTGGTAACAGAGTTGACCACTGCCATTTATGAACAACCACCTGTTGTTTCAGGTGGGGATACTCCTGTTACGGATAGTATATCTTCGGTTTCATCGGAAAGCGGAAACGGGGAAACAACGTCGTCATCATGGTTTGATGATGCTGTCTTTGTCGGGGACAGTGTTACGTTGAAACTCAACTATTATTGTGATGCCAATCCTGATGCTTTGGGAAATGCCAAGTTTTTTTGTGCGGGAAGTATGGGATATGGCAATACACAGATGGACAATGATGATGAAGAACTGATACAGCCATATTATAAAGGGGTCGTACAGAATACGGAAGACTGTGCTGTTGTCACCAATTCGACAAAGGTATTTGTCATGTTGGGAATGAATGATGTCGGTCTTTATGGTGTAGATGAGTCTTTGGACTATGCTCAGAAGTTGTTACAGAAGATTCATGACAAATCTCCTGATGCTGTGATTTATGTGCAGTCAACAACGCCGATACTTTCGGGTATGGAAAAAGAGTCATGGAATAATACCCTGATACGGGAATTCAATGAAAAATTGCAGGAAATGTCTGCTGAAAAAGGATATCATTATCTGGATATCTACAGTGTTATGGCAGATGAAAACGGCTGTCTGCGTGAAGAATATTGTAGTGACCCCGAAGCAATGGGAATTCATTTTACAGAAGAAGCCTGTGCAATGTGGTGCGACTATCTTAAAAATCATGTATGATGTTGTCGTGTAAAATACAAGGAGGTAAACAATGATGAAGAAAGTAGCAGTTATTTTGGCAATGGTATTGATAATGGGAACGGTTTTATGTGCGTGCAAAGATAATCAGGATACGACTTCAGGGGAAAATTCTGTTGTAAGTACGGATACAGTACAGGAAAAATCCCTGACTGATGTATTCAGCGAGATAAAGTCGCAGATGAACGTGTCAGAAATGGTAGAGTTTCAGGACGTGTCATCGCTTGACAGATATTATGGTATTACTGCCGAACAGGTTTCCGAGTTTGCGGGAGGAATCAACAATTCAGGCGTAGAACAGGAAGAAATCGTATTGATAAAGGCAAGCGATGAAGCAAACGTGGAAGCGATTAAAACAGCATTGGAAAACAGACGGCAGTCTAAACTCAACGAAAACAAGAACTACAATCCTACACAAGCGGAAATTATTGAACAGTGTTCTGTGGAAACCAACGGTTTATATATTTTTATGCTGATATCTCCGAACCACGAACAGATGACACAAGTAGTCAGAACTTCACTGAATCTGGCTTGATAACGGCAATAAAAAATCACCTGTCTTATCCGCAGACAGGTGATTTCTTTTTTGTTTACAGAGAGTTTAAGGGCGTTGCCCTTAAAAATCCCATCAGGGGCGTTGCCCCTGAACCCCACAAGCCTTTAAAAAGGCTTGACCGAAACTTCAGTTGTCAGGTTCTGAACGTATGGGGAAAATATGACGGGAGTTTATTTTCTGTGGTTGCTGATTTTTTGGAGGATTACATTGTACCGAAAATTCTGTCACCTGCGTCACCAAGACCGGGAACAATATAACAATTTTCGTTAAGACCTTTGTCCTTTGCGGCACAGAATACCTGTACATCAGGATGTTCCTCTGTCAAAGCCCGTATGCCTTTGGGAGCTGCGACGATACAAAGAAATTTAATACTTTTCGGATTACTTTTCTTGATAATGGAAATGGCATCAACCGCCGAACCGCCTGTAGCAAGCATAGGGTCAAGTACGAAGACATCTCTTTCGCTGATATCCGAGGGTAATTTTTTATAATATTCTACAGGCTGAAATGTTTTTTCGTCACGGTATAATCCGATATGTCCTACTTTTGCTGCAGGAACCATTTTCAGCATAGCGTCCAGCATACCGCAGCCTGCTCTCAGAATAGGTACAAATGCTAATTTTCTGCCTGCCAGAACTTTTGTTGTTGCTGTCGCCACAGGTGTTTCAATCTGAATTTCCTCCAGCGGTAAATCCCGCATGGCTTCATAGCACATCAGCATGGAAATTTCTGAAATTAATTCCCTGAACATTTTACTGCCTGTGTTCTTGTCACGCAGAAACGATAATTTATGCTGAATAAGAGGGTGGTCTAAAACGGTAACCTGATTGTTCATCAATGTCACAACCTTTCTTTTTTGTATTTGTCTGAAAATTATCATCAGGCATTTTCTTTTGCCTCGATTTCACTAATCATATTCACTCTGTTTTCATGACGTCCGCCGTCAAACGGTGTATGCAGGAAAATATCTGCCAGTTTTACGGCTGTTTTTCCATCAATCACCCTACCGCCCATACAAAGTATGTTGGCATTGTTGTGCCGTCTTGTCATTTCGGCACAGAATTCATTGGTAACGACTGCTGCACGGATACCTTTGATTTTATTCGCCACCATAGAAACACCTATACCCGTACCGCAACAGATAATGCCCAGTTCACATTCCTTACTGGCAACTGCCCGTGAAGCTTTCTCTGCGTAGATGGGGTAGTCAACAGACTGCGTACTGTATGTTCCGAAGTCCTTATAGTCGATATGCTGCATTTCCAGATGTTTTCTGACGGCTTCTTTAATTTCATAACCGCCGTGGTCACAAGCCAATGCTATCATTTTCTAACACTCCTTTGTTGGTTTGAGGGGGAAAATCCCTTTGAAAATCCTGTCAGGGACGTTTTCCCTGACGGTTTGTTTGTCCATGCATGAAAACAGATAACCGTCACTGTTGTTCTGTTTTTTTCTGCAGTTCCCTCTGTGCCTGCGGTAAGGCAAGATAGGACGGCAAAAGCTGTTGTGCAGTGACTGTTTTTCCTGCTTTGGCAAGTTTTTCCCCGACAAACGCCACACCGCTGCTTTGGGGATATCGCAGATGTTCAGGGGCAAGTTTCAACGCAGGAACGGTATCTTTCATCAGGGAATAGGCGGTTTCACAGCCATCACCCGACAACATGATTTCGGTATCAGGATAATTTTCATGGATAAATGCTGATATTTCTTCGTAGGACAGCGTTTTATCTTCAGTCAGTCTTTCGACAACGCCGTCATTCCGACAGCGGAAAAATGCACAGAAAAAGCGTCTGCACCTTGCGTCAATGACACTACAGACAAGCGTATCACTGCTCATAAAGTTACAGGCAATCGCTTCCAGTGTGGAAACACCGACGCATGGTTTGTTTTCGGCAAACGACAACCCCTTAATGGCGGAAATACCGATTCTCAGCCCTGTAAATGACCCGGGGCCTGTGGAAACGGCGAAACAGTCCACATCTTTCAGTGAAAGGGAAGAGGTCTTTAACAAAGCTTCTGTCATCGGCATGAGTGTCGTGCTGTGGGTAAGTCCCGCATTGATAAAGAACTGTCCCAGAATTTTGCCGTCACGCAGATAAGCCACCGAAGCGGACTTTGCCGATGAATCCATAGCCAGTATATTCATGATATTATCCGCACCTTTCTACGGTAAAAATCCGCTGATTTTCGTCATCACCTTTTTCAATGGTAATTCGGATATAATTTTCAGGAAGAGCATTTTCAATATTTTCGCTCCACTCAATCACAATAACGCCGTTATCCAGATAATCAAAGAAACCTACCGAATATAAATCGTCCCAACTGGAAATTCTGTACATATCGAAATGATAAACTGTAAATCTGGCATGATATTCGTTGACAATGGCAAATGTGGGACTGGATACGCAGTTTTCCGCCCCAAGTCCTTTGACAAGTCCCGTAGTAAAAGCCGTTTTGCCCATTCCCAGACCGCCGAAAAGGGCAATGACTTCTGTTCCTGTGAGTTCTTTGGCAATCGTTTCACCGATAGCCAGCGTTTCTTCATAAGAATGGCTTTGGTATACCGTAGTAATGTTCATAGAAAAGCCTTTCTGTCAGAACAATCCCGAAATGATACCGTCTTCGCTGACATCAATTTTTTCGGCTGACGGAACTTTCGGCAGTCCGGGCATGGTCATGATATCTCCCGTGTAGACAACGACAAATCCTGCACCGTTGGAAAGTCTGACATCTCTTACCGTGACAGTAAATCCTTGAGGAACACCCAGTAAAGCAGGATTGTCCGAAAGAGAATACTGCGTTTTGGCAATACATACAGGCATACTGTTACCGCCAAGTTCGACAATCTTTTTCAATGATTTTTCAGCCTGTGCCGTAAAGACAACATCGTCAGCACGATAAATTTCGGTAGCAATTTTCTTTACTTTTTCTTTTACCGAAAGATTGTCGTCATACATGAAACGGAAATGATTTTCTTTTTCGCAGGCTTCTGCCACTTTTGCAGCGAGTTCCTTACCGCCGTCACCGCCTTTGGCAAACATTTCCGCAGTGGAGAAATCTGCACCTTTTTCCTGACAATACTGTCTGATATAATCCAGTTCTTCTTCAGAGTCATTCAGGAATTTGTTGATGGCAACCACAACAGGAACACCATATTTTCTCATATTGTCGATGTGAACCCCTAAATTACCGATTCCCTTTTTGAGTGCTTCAAGATTAGGCTGAGCAACATCGTTTTTGGCAACACCGCCGTTATATTTCAACGCACGACAGGTGGCAACAATGACAATGGCACTCGGGGTAAGATGGGCATAACGACATTTGATGTCAAGGAATTTTTCTGCACCCAGGTCAGACCCGAACCCTGCTTCTGTGATACAGTAATCAGCAAGTTTCAACGCCAGTTTTGTGGCTCTGACAGAGTTACAGCCATGAGCAATATTGGCAAAAGGCCCTCCGTGCATGATAGCCGGTGTACCTTCAATCGTCTGTACGAGGTTGGGCATAATGGCATCTTTAAGTAAAGCCGTCATTGCTCCGTCTGCCTTGATATCTCTGGCATAGACAGGCGTATCGTCATATTTATAGGCAACAAGAATTTTTCCCAGACGTTCTTTTAAATCTTTGATGTTTGTGGCAAGACAGAGTATTGCCATGACTTCACTGGCTACAGTAATCTGGAAAGAATCTTCTCTCGGTACACCGTTGACTTTTCCGCCCATACCGCTGACAATAAAACGCAGTTGTCTGTCATTCATGTCAAGACATCTTTTGAATACCACTCTGCGGGGGTCAATTCCCAGAACATTTCCTTGCTGAATATGGTTGTCCAGCATAGCACATAAAAGATTGTTGGCAGATGTGATGGCGTGCATATCGCCTGTGAAGTGTAAGTTGATATCTTCCATAGGAAGTACCTGTGCATAGCCTCCGCCTGCTGCACCGCCTTTGATACCGAAAACAGGGCCTAAAGACGGTTCTCTTAAAGCAATAATGGCATTTTTGCCGATTTTCGCCATTGCTTCGCCAAGACCTGTGGTGACGGTTGTTTTTCCTTCTCCCGCAGGAGTGGGGTTGATAGCTGTTACCAATATCAGTTTTCCGTCAGGTTTGTCCTTTACCCTCTTGAATAACGACTGATTCAGTTTTGCTTTATATCGTCCGTAAAGTTCCAGTTCATCATCAAGTATGTTCAGGTCATGGGCAACGTCAGTGATAGGTCTTAATTTTGTCTGCTGAGCAATTTCGATGTCAGAAAGCATACGAAAACACCTCCGATTATTAATATCAGAATTATAGCACATCTGTAATTTTTTAACAAGAC
>CACYBZ010000044.1 GCA_902772795.1 uncultured Ruminococcus sp.
CAAATTTCAGCGGAAAAATCAACACCCGCCCGGAAATCATTTCCGGAAAATATGTTTTTTATCGTGAAAATCAGAAAATATCCGGGGTGTATTCTATGTAAATTCCAAATGAAAAAAATGGTGAACGACTTGTATTCATAGGATATTTGCGGTATAATATTTCTCAGTAAAGTATTAGTAAAGGATTGGCGATATGATGGGTAAAAGACTAAAGGTAATATCTGCTTTTTGGATTGTGGTCAATTTGTTTGCAATCATATTGGCATTGCCTGTGTATGCAGAAAATATATATGCTTCCATAGAAAGTGCAGGAGTCAGCGTAGAAATTCCCAACGAGTTCAACGTGACAGCTGCTGATATTGATGTTGATGAAAATGTGGTTTACCAACTTGATGCCTATATGAACGATACCTCAAAAAAACTCAGTATCACGTCAGAAAAAAACAATGTAACAGAAAATACCTATAATTTCAAATATCTTACCAAGGAACAGCTGGAGGCGGAAATAGAAAACATCAAATCAGGCAATGCGACACTGATGGGAAAAGTTTTTAAAAGTGTTTCCAATGCAAATCTGAAAGAAATGCCCGAATATATTTTGTTCACCCTTTCAGACAGCAAGATACAGAATAACATTACGGTACATTATGCCATTGCCTACACATTAATCAACGGAGAACTGGTAACAATACAGTATTCCTCCTCATCAGGTAATTTCAACAGCGAGGATACACAGCTTTTCAGTAAAATATGTGAGTCTGTTTATGTTACTTCTCTGTATGACAAACCCGAAAAAGTCAATGTGCCCAATATGATGAGAACCGTAACGACAACCATTGTGATTATCGGAATTATTATCGCAGTGATTTTGATAGCCTATTATTTAATCTCGAAAAATAATGCCAAGAGCAAGGAAGTCCTTCGGAACCGAAGAAAGCTTTCGGAAAAATATTATCAGTCACTGAGAAATGAAGGGATTATGGAGGATATCAAAGTCGAAGCGGAAGAATTTATCAATGAGAATATCGCTAATTCAGGAACTACCATTATTGAACCCTCTGAAAATGCACGACCGAAAAATCCTGAAACCATTTCTGCTATTATCGAAGAAGCGTCAACCAATCCGACATTGATTGACGATGAATGGGAAGATATTGACCTGACAACTATGTTTCAGCAACCCGAAGCCATTTCCGTTGACAATTATTCTACTGATTTTCCTGCAGAAACGATACTGGGTCATAAAGAAGAAAGAGTTATTCCTGAAAATATACATAGAGCAGATTCCGCAAAACGATATGCCAAGCTGTTTATCGGAGATGACAGAAACAATCATAATAGTAGAAGTGATGTTTATACAGAAATTCAAAACGACAGCAAAAATGAATATTTTTCTGAAACTTCTGCGACTGAAAGACAACATCAGGAAAGAAAACGTCAGAATAACAGGGG
The DNA here is from genome assembly GCA_902772795.1 of uncultured Ruminococcus sp. GTDB lineage: Bacteria > Bacillota > Clostridia > Oscillospirales > Acutalibacteraceae > CAG-964. The sequence continues at coordinate 1,453 of CACYBZ010000044.1, forward strand.
AAATACAGGGAAAAAACATACCAGGAAGAAACGCAAAAATACATTTTCTTTATTTGGATTGTTTTCAAAAAAACCGAAAACAAAAAAACACACGACACATCGGAAAGAATCGGTGTCGGCAAAATCCCGAAAAACACAGAAAAATCAAAGCTCACGTCAGAGAACAAAAAGCAATGATACTTTTGCTGATTACGAACTGGATAATTACTGGAACACCTATCAGAATGATTGACAGAAACTCACCGTTTAACCTATCCTTGAAAACATAAATATATGTTGTTAAAATACACATGTAGGGTTTTCAAATGCAAGGTTGGGCGGATTAAAGGAAGCTCCCGCCTCTATAGGCGGTGAGTACTTCACCATTGAAACAGCTGAAAAGGAGAGTGATTTCATTTGCGTTCTGTTTTTATTACCAACGCAAGAGTGATTGACCCGGCTAATCACATTGATGATATCCTGAACGTCTATATTGAAAATGGGAAAATAGCGGATATCAGTCAAAAGGAACACGAGGCAGATGTAACTATCAATGCCCGAGGACTTGTTGTTGCTCCGGGACTCGTGGATATGCACGTCCATCTGCGTGACCCAGGATTTACCGATAAAGAGGATATTCTTACCGGTTGTCAGGCTGCCTGTGCAGGCGGTGTTACCAGTCTGCTTGCTATGCCGAATACCAATCCCACAGTAGACAATCCCGAAACAGTAGAATATATCAAAAGGAAAGCTCAAAATGCCAAGGCAAAAGTCTATATTACCGCTTCCATTACCAAAGGTCTGAAAAGTAAGGAACTTTGCTGTATCGGAGAACTTGCCAAAGCAGGAGCAATCGCTTTGTCTGATGACGGCAGACCTGTCGAAAATACCAGATTCATGGCAGAAGCCATGTTACAAGCCCCCAGGAATCATATGTGCGTGGTAGCACATTGTGAAGATTTATACCTTGCTGACGGCGGAAAAATCAATGAGGGAGAGGTCAGCAGAAAATTAGGTGTCAAAGGTATTCCGAAATCAGCGGAAGATACAGGAACAGCCCGTGAAATTGCTCTTTCTGCTTGCTATGATGTTCCCATACATATATGTCATGTCAGTACAAAAACGTCGGTTGCCTTAATCAGAGATGCCAAAGCAAGAGGCGTTAAAGTGACAGCGGAAACGGCACCGCATTATTTTTCCCTTACCGAAAAATCTTTGCTTGCCAGAGATGCGGACTTCCGCATGAATCCGCCTTTAAGATGTGATGAAGATGTCCAAGCTATTATCCAAGGCTTGTGCGATGGTACATTAGACGTTATCGCCACAGACCATGCACCGCATACCCAAAAGGAAAAATCCGATTTTGAAAAAGCACCTAATGGGTCTATCGGTATGGAAACATCGCTTTCTGTTGCTTTGACTTACCTTGTTGACAAAGGTTATCTGACATTATCTCAGCTGATAGAAAAAATGTCGCTGAATCCTGCCCGAATCCTTGACATTCCTGCAGGAACATTGTCTGTCGGTGCTTCTGCGGATATCGTAATTTTCAATCCTGATGAACTCTATACCGTTGATGTCGATAAGTTGCATGGAAAATCCAAAAATACGCCGTTTAAAAATATGACGTTGAAAGGTAAAGTAAAATACACTCTTCTTGATGGTAATATTGTCTACCAGGATAGATAAAGACTGGCTGGTCTGTCTGGAAAACAATACGGAAAAAGAAAAAATGATTGCTGATTTTCTGGATTACTACAAAAACTATTTTCAGATATAAGTTAACTCAAAATTGGCTACAGCCAATTTTCAATAAAAAGTTTTGTCCAACTTTTTCAAAAGTTGGTGGGGTCAAGGGGCAAAGCCCCTTGGCAGGATTTTCAAGGGTGCAACCCTTGA
>CACYBZ010000045.1 GCA_902772795.1 uncultured Ruminococcus sp.
ACAGCAGATTTCGCCTTAAAAGTTTCGGTCAAGCCTTTTTAAAGGCTTGTGGGGTTCAGGGGCAAAGCCCCTGATGGGATTTTTAAGGGCAACTCCCTTAAACTTGAACAAAAACACTCTGTTCGTCTGTACGATAAGACAAACAGAGTGTTTTATGCTGTTACAACACTTTATACATTAATCCTGCGTCCTCTTTTCTGGCAAATTCATTGACCTGCAATACCTCTGCCCTGAACGGTTTCGCCCCCATCTGAATTTCAATAATATCTCCCACTTTTACACTGTAAGAGGCTCTCTGTGCTTTGCCATTGACAAGTACTCTGTCTGTGTCACAAGCCTCATTGGCGATTGTCCGCCTTTTGATAATTCTCGATACTTTTAAAAATTTATCCAGTCGCATAGAAAAAATTTCCTTTCCTTATACATTGTCATTCAGCCTTTCTTATGCTGAATGTTGGCGGATATCTTCAACATGAGATTTTCGGGAATAAACCGCAGACAAAATACCCCCGCTTTCATCATCTTCCCCGGAATAATACAGACCTTTCCTTTGAATGTCTGTTCAATCGCATATTCGGCAACAAATTTACTGGAAAGCCCTCCGATGGAAAAACGAACATCGGCAACATCATTGAATTCTGTATCCACAGGCCCCGGACACAATGCCGATATGGTCACTTTTGACTTCTTCTCCTTTAATTCCTGACGAATGGCTTGCGTCAACCGCCTGACATAATTCTTGGTAGCATAATAGGTGCTCATCAAAGGCCCTGCCATGTATCCCGCAGAAGATGCAACATTCAATATCATTCCGCTGTCACGTCTGACAAAATCCTGCAAAAACAACTTCGTCAGAATGTGCAACGCAACTATATTGGTGGATATCATGTTCAACTCTGTGGTCAGATCGCTTTCAACAAATTCTCCGTATAATCCGAACCCTGCATTATTAATCAGAAAATCAATATTTTCCTGCTTTGTCTGTTCATACAACAGAAAACAGTTTTCTTTGACTGATAAATCCAACGGGATTATCTTTACGGATGTATCTTTATGCTGACTTTCAATCTGCTCTTTGAGCTGAATCAGTCTGTTTTCACGCCTGGCAACCAGAATCAAATCATATCCCTTTTCAGCAAGAATTTTCGCCATATCTCTGCCCAGTCCTGAACTTGCTCCCGTTATCAATGCTTTCATGAGTTTCCTCCGCCTGCTTTCATAAATTTTCCATCTCCGCCAAAGCCAATGCTACGCTGTCCTCATCATTATAGCCGATAACCTTTGTCGCTATCTGTTTCAATCTGTCGTTGGCATTACTCACCGCATAAGAATAATCCGCAATTTCAAACATCGGCACATCATTGAGAGAATCACCGAAAACAACCAGTTCATCACATCGCAGAATGTCTTTCAGCAATCTGACTGCCCTTGCCTTGTCAACTGTTTTCGGCATGATTTCACACCAGTACTCCGTGCGGTAAATTTCCTGCTGAAACACAACATTACATTCCGCCTCTGCTTTGACCAGTTCATACAATGGCTGTAATTCTTCCTTGTCTTCGATAAAGGTAACATAGAAAATATTTCCCTGCAACGATTCTTCAAGACTGTCAACCGCTAACATTCTCTTATCTGCCTTTCTTCGGGAAAGATAGTACAGAAAACCGTCACTCAGATTGCCGTTTCTGTTCCAGAGAATCTTTTCTTCACCATGCAGAAACGTGTATATCAACGGGGTAAAATGAAACGCCCTGCTGATGTCTTTCAGTCGGATAATATTCTGTTCGGTAAAATATTCACTGTGCAGAAAAGTATCTCGTACAATATCGTAAATAAATGTGCCGTTATAAATAACAGAAGGTAAATGAAAATTCACACCTTCCGTTACCACACGGGCAGAAGCATAGGAACGGGCTGTCGCATAGGTCAGACAACCTCCCTTGCGGATAAAAGCATTGAGAATATGCTTACTCTGTCGGGAAATTTTGCTTTCTTTATTCAGTAAAGTACCGTCCAGGTCGGTAACATAAAGTCTTTTCATCATTCATCGTTCTGCTTTCCTGATTTATTCGCTATTATTCGCTATAATATTGCTCACTGATATCTTCTCTGTACGGTTGCGTTGCCGTTTCACTGACATTTCCCACCGCCATAGCGTAATTACTGACTCTATAGGCTTTTCTGGTATCCGGATTGACAACGTAATCGGACATATTCAAATCTTCTTTTCCGTTCTGCACGCTGAACAGCAAATAACCGTTTTCGTTCCAGAATCGATAAATTTTTCTGGTCAGAACAATATCTATCGGTTGCAAATCTTTGGCTTTGTTAATATCGTAAGCCAGTATTTTTGAAGTGGTAAGTGCATTGAAAGGATAATAATAAACAACGTCATTGATAACTACACACGATGTGGAAACATTACTTCTGACAAATTCATTGGCAGAATAACCTCGGTTGTTAAGGTCTATACGAAACAGTCCGTTACCGCTTCCCGAAGATATGTAATAAATATAATGACTGTCTCCGCAGACAAAACTTCCTCCCGTATTTCTGACAAATCCCGTTTCCCCTGTTTCAGGGTTAAGATACTTGATATGGTTACCGTCAAGATAATAGGCAATCCCCTGATAAGTATACTGGATATGATTGATACTGGCATAATTGACTTTTTCCTTAGTTTCCAGATTCAACGCCATAATCCCGTAATTACTTTGCGTGTACGATGAATAACAGTCATACAGAATATAACCGTTGACATAAACACAGTTGACATTTGTGGCAAGGTCATCTGCAATAAATTCCGAATCTGTCCCGTCTTTCTTTATCCGCCACAACTGCACAGATGAATCTGTATTTTCTGAATAGGACGGCGTAAAATAAATATAGTCGTCCAGAAGAAAAAATTCACCTACATAATCCGCTACAGCTTCAGGCAAAACCGTGGTAATATCATTCTTATGATACTCCCAAAGACTGTTATTGGAATAAACCAACTGTTTTCCTATAATGCCTGTGTTGCGTAATGAAAGATAGTTTTCCTGATTATTCTTGACCAGAGGCAATGTCTTGATGTTCTCGGTAGCTTTTTCACTTGGTGTTTCATCGGAAACTCCTTCTGTGGCTTTGGCAGTTCCCTTTTCTGTACTTTTAGTTGCTTTTTCTTTCACTGACGTACTTTTCTCTGACACCGTTGCGATTGTTTCGTCTGTTCCTGATACAACATTCTGTACATTATTTGAACACCCTGAGATAATCAGTAACATGACCAACAATACCCCAAAGATTACTTTTTTCATTTTTTTTCCTCTTTCCCATTTGAATGCAACGTCTCAATTATAACAACAAAATATCATAATTTCAATCGTCAATGATAATGTTGTAAATTTAAAAACAAATATGTCATAATCTACGCAATATTCTTGTGAACAAATACAAAACTTTTTCATATTATAGGATAAGCCCTCACATAAATTATCGGTAAAAAAATAAAAAGGAGTTATCAATATGATTGAAGAACTTTATGACTGGACACCATCGGATAAAAACAGTATCTCCGCATTACCAAAAGATACTGTTGTCGCTATGGCATATGTCCCTTTTCAACTTGACGACAGACTTTATTCCAATGAACAGGGATTCGTTTCGGGTACAATGTTTCCCGTTCTGAACAAACCCTTTAAAGGATACGGTGATAAAAAATGACTGAAAGAGAAATGTTGCTCAGAAAAATCGCAACTGTTGATTTTGCTATAACAGACTTACAGATTTTTCTCAATACCCACCCCCGAAACAAAGAAATTGCAGAAAAATTACTCCGCTATCAGGAAAAATCTGACATTCTGAAAAAACAGTATGAACAAAAATTCGGCTTACTCACCGCTTCACAAAATGAAAACGAAAATCAGTGGAACTGGATTGCTTCCCCTTGGCCGTGGGAAAACAGTTCCGATAAGGAGTGTCCGTAATGTGGAAATATGAAAAAAAATTGCAGTTCCCCATCAACATCAAAAATCCTAATCCAAAACTTGCGAAAATTATTATTTCACAGTATGGTGGTGCGGACGGCGAACTTGGTGCATCATTACGCTATCTTTCCCAAAGATATATTATGCCTTACCCTGAACTCAAAGCCGTATTGACAGATATCGGCACAGAAGAATATGACTTTATAAGTTATCTATAAATAATTAAAAAATATCCGAAATTTTCGGATAGACAACAATTTCAAAATTCTCGTAATCTTTTGTAAATCTTGCTGTATGTTCTTTTGAGTAAGTGATTTTTTCAATCACTTCTTTTAAAAGTTTATTCTTTTCTTCAGCAGAAGTCAGCGTATAATAAATAGTTATGATATTCTTTATTTTAGGAATAAACTGTTTCTTCTGATTTTCCACCAGATGCAATTTTTTAATGCTGTCCTGTTTCTCAGTAATATTGGTGTTTACATCTTCCATTTCTTTTTTTACTTTTTCGGTTCGTTCAAGAAAAATTTCAGAAGAATATATTCCCAATTCATAGGCTTCGTATATTTTATTCATCTGCTGACGAAGTTTTTCCAGTTTGCTATGATACAAAGACAGTTCTTGTTGTTGTTCGGATAAATTTAAAAAAGCAGGTTCAGCATCTTCCTGTTGCTGAATTTCATAGTTACGGACAATATCCTTTAACGCATTGATAACGGCTCTTTCTACTCTCCATAAGTCAGAACTGACATTATTACAATATCTGTTTGTACATATCAGACCATCATAGTAGCCGTTCTGATACGGTCTGCGTTGCATAATTCTTCCACATTTTTCGCAAACCACTAATCCGCTGAGAGGATTTTGTGTTTTCTTTGATTTCGGACAGGTGTTTTTTTTATTTTCTTCTCTGCGTTGCTGAACAATGACAAAGGTTTTTTCGTCTATGATAGCAGGGTGTAAACCGTCATAAATCATAGGGTTATCATTCCGTACTCTTGAAAGCGTTTTCTGACCGTCAACCATAGATTTTTTCTGTGGGCGTAATCCCCAACGGATTTTGCCGATGTAAACAGGATTGGAAAGAATATCTCTTACACTGGCAATCTGCCATTGTGTCATTCCTGTTGCTGAAACAATTCCTAAATCATGTAGTCGGTTGGCAATTTCGCCAAATCCCATAACTGTACCGTCTGTATCTCCATAAGCATACCAGTTGAAAATCATTTGTACGGCTTTTGTCTGTTCTGGAACAGGTGTTAATGTATAGCCTTTTTCTTTTTCGAGTTTAACTTTTTCATATCCGTAAGGCGGTTTGTTTCCGACATATTTTCCTTCTTTTACAGACTGTAACCTTCCTGTCTGCAATCGGCGGTTAATGACTTTATACTCTCTGCGTGACATAAAAAGACCAAATTCAAAGTATTCTTCATCAAACTCATCATTCGGATTATAGGTTTTATTTGGTGTAATAATCAATGTGTTTGAATATTTGAAAGTCTGAGCAACAATCCCCTGGTCTATAGTATCTCCTCTTGCCAGTCGTTCAACTTCCATAACAAGCACACCTGCCCAGATATTATTTTCCACATCGTGTAATAACTGTTGCATAACAGGGCGTGACGAGATTGTTTCTCCTGAAACTACTTCTTTATAAACTTTGCCGACAGACAGCTTTTTCTTTTCCGCCAACGCTTTCAATATTGCTTCATGTCTTGACAGTGTTTCCATCTCACCTTGTAGTTCCAGTTCTTTATCAGCTCTTGATTTTCGTAAGTAAATCGCATATTTATCCAATTCTGTTGCTCCTTTCTCTGTCTACGTCATCAAAAATTTTTTTACTTCCTTTATCCAGTCAGGACGATAGCCGTCAGAGAAAGAAAAACGATTGTTATTGATTTCGGCTACTTTTACAAAACCGTTTTCATTATCATAGAAAACAACTTTGTCACATAGGGGAATGATGTTTTTTAAAGAACGAAATCTGTTTTCAAATCTTCGGCAGACATCTTCATCGGGAATATGATGACCGCCTTTGCGTACTCTGTTCTGTATCCGTGCAATACATTCTTCCTGCGAACTCAGACCGATGTAATACATCGTGATAAAGTAACCTTGTTTACGGGCTTGTCGGACTGTTCTTTCTGTTCTGTGTCCTGAAAGCGTAGTTTCCTGCGTAAAAGAAATATGATTATCAAGACAATAGTTGATTTGAGCAAGTGCATTTCTGCCTGCTCTGACATCGTTGTAATTGTTTTCTCTGGCAATGGCATTGGCATCTATGATATGCCCAAGACTGACATTCTGTCCCTCAAGTACACCACGGAAACTGGATTTTCCTGTACCGTTTACCCCTGCTATAATAGTGTATGTATTCATCTGCCTTTTCTCCTATATTTTTTACCGTCCTGTTCCCCATCGGAGCAGGACGGTTCTTTTTTATTCTGCCAGTGCGTCAAAATGTCTTCTGTAACGGTGGGGTATTTTGATGTCGACCAAATACCCAAACTCACTCAAAAACTCTGAAATTGCCGAAAAGCCGTCTTTATAAAATTCGGCAATGCGTTTTGTTCGGTCAGAAATATGTTTATAATCAGATGGACAAACAAAAGTCCAGTCAGCACCTTCTTTGTCAAAAATAATTCTGAAATACTTGTCAATATCGATAGGAGATTGTCCCGCCTTATTTAGCAGAATGTGGTGTTCCACACCATCGTCAAGGTGCGACACATAGGCTTTATCGCCTTTGAAAGAAATGACTGCCATAAGTGGTTCATCTTTTGTTACAGCGTTTTCTACCGTTTCGTAATCGTTGATTTTGATAATTTCCATTATTTCACCGCCTGCTATTATTTTACCATACTGTTCATCTTTAGAAAAAGATGGCTTTATGTTTAAATTTCACAGTGTTTTTCTATGAAGTTTTTTGAATTATTGTGTTGAGTTTGAATACACCTCTCATATTCTACATTTAACACGCTATCCACAGCTTTTTTACCGTATTCATCAAGTATACGATATTTTTTTAATAATGTTTTTTCAACTAAAGATAATTCGGTTTGGTTAGAAATGCTAAATTCGGAAAAGTTTTCCATACTAAAAGCCTTTGGATATATAGTAACATCGTCATCAATAATTTTAATTTCTTTAACTAACGCATCTAATATGGATATAAATAAACAGTCATCTTTTAAATTAAATTGTTTTAGTTGAGGGAAAATAGTATTTATAGTATTTATAATAGTTTCTTTTTTTTCATAAATACTATCCCAATTTTCAAAAACTCCGAAACCTAACAAAAAATTATCAGTAACTCCTAAAGCTTTAGCTAATTTGTTGATGCTTTCAGTATCAGGTTCTCGTTTATCTTTTTCCCAATAGTTCAATCGAGTTGCCGAAATACACAATAATTCAGCTAATTGATTTTGTTTATAGCCTCTACTTTCTCTGGCTTGTATCAATCTTTTACCGAGTCCCATTTTGTCACCTCTTTTCATAATATAAATAGTACCACTCCTTATATTTGTTTGTCAATAAAAAAATCAGCATATTGATAATTTTTTTAGAAAAATCCATTGATTTATTAGCAAAATGGCGATAATATATTTATAGTTAGCAAAACGCTAATTTTTTAAAAAAAGAGGGTGATATGATGTTTAAAAACTTACAAGCTGAACAGGCACGAAAAGGTATGACTAATCAGGAAGTAGCCGACAGTATTGGGATAAATCGCAACACATATGAAAGTAAAAAGAAGTCTGGTCGCTTTACTGTAAAAGAGTATCAAAGATTATGTTTATTATTTCAATCAAGCTTTGAATACTTATTTGATATGAAATAGTGGTAAAAATGATGAACAAAATTCAGAAGGTAAATAATCAATGGAGAAAACAAAGTCAATAACAATCAACCAGACAGCGGTAGCAATCAAAGAGTACGACGGACAAAGAGTTGTCACACTCAAAGATATTGACAGTTGTCACGGTAGACCAGATGGGACGGCAAGAAAGAGATTTAATGATAACCAAACAACATTTTATTGATGGTGTAGATTTTTATGTGGTAAACCAGCCGTCCGAAATTCGGACGCTTGGTATTGAAAGACCACAAGGAGGGGTTCCACAAACCGTAACGCTTATCACTGAAAGCGGATACTTAATGCTTGTCAAATCTTTTACAGATGATTTAGCGTGGCAGGTACAAAGACAGCTTGTAAACAGCTATTTCAGAGTTAAAGAAAATTACCCAGTCAAGAAAACAGCAGATACCGAAACAGCAAAGACAAGAGCCAATGTGATGATGTTAAACGCAAAGTACAGAACGGCTAATCAGATGATAAAATTATGGACTTCGGCAGGAGTAGAGCCACAATATCAGGCAATGGCTTTGAATGGTTATTATGACGGTCTGGAAATTCCGAGAATAGCCTTTAAGGAAACGGCAGTAGCCTTGTTTGACCTGACAACGATTGCCCAGCATTTGGGTGTACAGTCAAAGAGCGGTAAGCCTCACGCACAGGCAGTAGGAGCTATTATCAAAAAATTACAGCCTCTTGATGCTGATGAATAGACAAAGACCCCTTACAGTCGTAACGGACACGATGGCGAAAGCATACAGTATACGCAGTCGGTTGAGGATAAGGTCAAAAACTGGCTTGTTGAAAATCAGTATCCGACAACTATAAGTAATCAGAGCAAGAACTTTACCGTTAAGTATCTTAGCTGAAAACGTACTTAGTACAAGCCACTTTAACATAAAATGAAACGAGGTGAGTTTTATGGATGAAAATATAAA
>CACYBZ010000046.1 GCA_902772795.1 uncultured Ruminococcus sp.
AGCCTTTTCAAAGGCTTGTGGGGTCGAGGGGCAAAGCCCCTCGTGGGATTTTCAAGGGCAAAGCCCTTGAAACAGGATTTTTAAGGGTGGTAGCCCTTAAACTAAAAGGAGCGTCATATTATGGCAAAGATTGAAATGAAAACAAAACTTGTCGAGATGGACGGCGATGAAATGACCCGTATCATCTGGCAGATGATAAAAGATATTCTTATTTGTCCGTATGTTGATTTAAAAACAGAATACTATGATTTAGGTCTTAAACACCGTGATGAAACAGATGACCAAGTTACTATTGACAGTGCCAATGCTACCAAAAAATACGGTGTGGCAGTAAAATGTGCAACCATTACTCCCAACGCTGCAAGAATGCCTGAATACAACCTTAAAAAAATGTGGAAATCCCCTAACGGTACTATCCGTGCTATGCTTGACGGTACTGTATTCAGAAGCCCTATCATCGTCAAGGGTATTACTCCCTTTATTCCCACATGGAAAAAACCAATTACCATTGCCCGTCATGCTTACGGCGATATCTATAAAAATTCCGAAATGGCAGTAACAGCAGGTTCAAAAGCTGAACTCTGCGTCACAAAGCCTGACGGTACGGAAGAAAGAAAACTTATCCATAATTTTGACGGTGACGGTATTATTCAGGGTGTTCACAACACCGATAAGAGTATCGGCAGTTTTGCCAGAGCTTGTTTCAACTATGCTCTGGATTTGAAACAGGATATCTGGTTTGCTACCAAAGATACTATCAGCAAAACTTATGACCACACGTTCAAAGATATTTTCAACGAAATCTTTGAAAATGAATACAAAGAAAAGTTTGAAGAAGCAGGTATCGAATACTTCTATACTTTAATTGATGACGCTGTTGCCAGAGTTGTCAGAAGTGAGGGCGGTTATATCTGGGCGTGTAAGAATTATGACGGTGATGTTATGTCTGACATGGTAGCCACCGCTTTCGGAAGTCTTGCTATGATGACTTCTGTTCTGGTATCTCCAGATGGTATTTACGAATACGAAGCGGCACATGGTACAGTACAGCGTCACTATTATAAACATCTCAAGGGTGAAAAGACCTCTACCAACAGTGTGGCAACCATTTTCGCATGGAGCGGTGCTTTGAGAAAAAGAGGAGAATTGGATAATACTCCCGAACTTTGTGACTTTGCTGACAAACTGGAAAAAGCTACCATCTCTACCATTGAGGACGGCGTTATGACAGGCGACCTTGCTTTGCTTTCCACTCTGGAAAACAAACAGAAAGTTGATACGGAAACTTTCCTTGTTGAAATCGGTAAAAGACTGGAAACTTTGATGGCTTAACTTGTTGTTTATCAGAAAATCAGGGAGTAGTTCTTCATGATAGTAGATAAATGTAAAAATCAGGAATACTATCAGTCTGAAAAATCTTTACCTTGTGAATGTAGCGGTTGTCAGAATTTTATTTGTCAGATAAAAGGTTTGTATCCGAAATTAGCGGAATATTTTGAAAGTCTTGGTATAGATATTCTGCGACCGTATGAGTTACACTATGTCGACATAGATGACAATACGATACAATATCTGCTTTGTCAGTATCTGGTGTTCGGCACTTGTGAAGACGGATTTTCAAAGAATATTGACGGTATAATATTAGAAAAAAACAGTGGTTTTTACCCTCCTGTCAGAATTGATGATGCGTATTTTGTTATAGAATTTGAAAACATAATACTATCATTAAAAGAATGAAATTTTTATATCTATATATTGATTTTGAGTCAGTATATGTGATATAATACTTTTATCTTGATATTAGGGAGGAGTTTCACTATGGAAACAAAATTTATAAGAGTAACCTACAATAACGTTCACGCAAAGAATGCGGAAACAGAAGAACACAAAGCCATTATCGAGGAACAGTCGGAAAGAGGTTTCAAATATGTGGGATATTTTCCTGTAAAGATGGGACCCAGCGGAAAAATATTGGTAGTGGATTTGATATTTCAGCGGTAATTGAACAGAATTGTACAATGAAAGGAAGATATGATGAATTACCAGATTATCAGTCTTGAAAAATGTCCTGAAATGAAAAACAGATGTGCCGAATGGTTTCATGAAAAGTGGGGTGTACCGCTTGAAGCTTATCTGGAAAGTATGGAGGACTGTCTGACAGGAAAAAATGCTTTTCCACAGTGGTATGTCGCTATGGACGGTGAAAAAATTGTCGGCGGTCTTGGCGTAATCAACAATGATTTTCACGACAGAAAAGATTTGTCGCCGAATGTGTGTGCTCTCTACGTGGAAGAAGACTATCGTTGTCAGGGGATTGCAGGAGCGTTGCTCAATTTTGTCTGTGAGGATATGAAACAAAAAGGGATTGATACATTGTATCTGGTAACCGACCATACATCATTCTATGAGCGTTACGGCTGGCAGTTTTTCTGTCACGCACAGGGTGACGGGGAAGATGATCTGACAAGATTGTACATTCACCAATCATAACAAACGAAATGCCATACGCATGGTTGACTTTGACTTGCGTATGGTATCATTTTTATAGAGGTGTTTATTATATGGAGCTGGACAGTGCGATTTTAATTTTGCTTGTTATAGTCGGAGTTGTTTTATTTCTGGTAATTTTCAATATTGTCAGCAGTGTAAAGAGAAAAGTCAAAAGAGTACCTGTTGTCAATGGAATACTTTTCGGTATTATTGTTGGTATTGTGTTTTTTCAGATAACGGATTCTATATCCCAAAACAGAGATGAACTGACATATAATATCTATACATCAGCTTTATTGGGCAGTTACAATTATGAAAGAAATGTTGACGGTTATTATATTGTGAGTAGTCATACATTTATGGGAAGCGGAGGTTCTTATGCAATACCTGAAGAACAGTGTAGTGTTTCTTTGCTGACAAAGGTATATTCTCCCATAAGGATTTACTGTTTGAAAGATACCCATCTGGATTCTCAGGAAAAAACAGTTATGATAGATTCAAGGACGTATGTACTTGCCGATAATGTGGTCAAGCTGGTTCCGGAATATTTTGACTTGTATCTTGTTGTGGGACTGATAGATATTGGTCTGTTTTTATTGTACAACGTTATCGAATTTATTGTAAACATTGTGATAAAAGTCGGAAAGAAAAAAGTGGTTTAAGAACGCTGTCCTTGAAAATCCTGTATGAGTTTGTATTGACGGAAAAAGACCGAAACTCTTTAAAAAGTTTCGGTCTTTTTTGTATTGTGCAAAGGACAATCAGCAGAAATAAACATCAATTTCGTAATTGATATCACCATTGATAACGCAATAAGCCTTGCTGTCTTCGGGTTTAAGATAGATTTTAACATCGTTGATTACTGCACCTTCGTTTTCAGCGAGGTAAGATTTCTTTACGTTCTCAACGATATTGGTATAAGATTCCTGAACACCGTTAAACTCTACAACAAATTCAACAGTAGGTTCAACAACTTTTTTCGTTGTTTTTCTGGGTGTTGCTTTTTTTACAGTAGTTGTTGTTTTTCTGGTGGTTTTCTTTTCAGCAGGTTCTTCGGCAACAACAGGTTCTTCGGCAACGGTTGCTGCTTTATCGACTACTTTGACTTCTTCTGTTTTTTTCTTTCTGGGCATCAAAATACCTTCTTTCTTAATGCTAAAACTAGGGAATAATGATGTAACTGCACCTTGTACACAACGCATACAAAGTCAACGTTTATATTATATAATCATTTATGTTGAAATGTCAAATCATTCTCGAAAAATTTACGACGCTTACAGTTTTACCTAAAAAGAAATGATTAATTTGGTAAAAACACCAAACTGAAAATACTGCTTGTATGAACTGACAATCAATGTTATAATCATATCCGAAAATACAGGGCAAAGGATGGAGAAAATCATGATTACGGTAGCCAATGTAAGTGTGAATTTCAGCGGAACGGACTTATTCAAAGAAGTGGATTTAAAATTCACGCCCGGAAACTGTTATGGTGTAATAGGGGCAAACGGTGCAGGAAAATCAACTTTTCTGAAAGTTCTTACAGGGGAACTTGAACCCACCACAGGAGATGTCATCATTCCCGAGGGGGAAAGAATGAGTGTATTGAAACAGGATCATTTCGCTTTTGACGAATATACGGTACTGGATACGGTAATAATGGGTAATCAGAAATTATACGACATCATGCAGGAAAAAGACGCACTGTACGCCAAACCTGATTTCAGTGACGAAGACGGCATAAGAGCCAGCGAACTGGAAGCCGAATTTGCGGAAATGAACGGTTGGGAAGCAGAAAGTGATGTTTCCAGACTTATACAGGGATTAGGTCTTAGTGAAGATATTCTGTATTCGGTAATGAATACGCTGACAGGTAATGAAAAGGTCAAGGTATTGCTGGCACAGGCACTTTTCGGCAATCCCGAAATTCTGATGATGGACGAACCGACCAACAATCTGGATATCATGGCAATTTCGTGGCTGGAAGATTTTTTGCTGGACTATGAGGGAACGGTGATTGTTGTCAGCCACGACAGACATTTTCTCAATACAGTATGTACCCATATGGTGGATATTGACTATGGTAAGATTAAGATGTATGTGGGAAACTATGAATTCTGGTATGAATCCAGTCAGCTTGTACAAGCGATGATTAAACAGCAGAACAAGAAAAATGAAGAAAAAATCAAGGAATTACAGAATTTTATTTCCCGTTTTTCCGCCAATAAATCGAAGTCAAAGCAGGCAACGGCAAGACGTAAATTACTGGATAAGCTTACCGTAGAGGAAATGCCCGCTTCCAGCAGAAGATATCCTTTTGTCGGCTTTACACAGGAAAGAGAAGTCGGTAAGGAAATTCTGGCGGTAGAGGGCTTAGGAAAGAAAGTTGATGGGGAATATATTCTGAAAAATGTATCGTTCCGTGTGGAAAAGGGAGATAAAATTGCCTTTATCAGCGACAAGGAAACAGCGGTTACGGCATTGTTTGAAATTCTCATGGAAAAGGATACCGCCGATGAGGGAACATTCAAATGGGGGGTAAGTACCAGTACATCGTATTTTCCGAAAGACAATTCTGAATGTTTTAACGATTGTGATGACAGTATTCTTGACTGGCTGGAACAGTATAACAACGGTGCTGACCATACGGATACGTATTTAAGAGGATTTCTGGGCAGAATGTTGTTCAGCGGGGAAGACGTGTTCAAGCCTGTAAAGGTACTCAGCGGTGGGGAAAAGGTGCGTTGTATGCTTTCCCGCATGATGATGGGAAAAGCCAATGTGCTTGTTCTTGACCAGCCGACCAATCACCTTGATCTGGAATCCATTACAGCTGTCAACAAAGGACTGACAAATTTCCCGGGTATAGTGCTTTTCACTTCTCATGACCATGAATTTATTTCCACCGTTGCCAACAGAATTATCTTTATTCAGGAAGACGGCATTAAAGATATTACTTCAGGTTATGATGAATATCTGGCAGAAAATCATCTGATAAGAGAATAGTCAGAGGTTTAACAATCCCATCAGAAACTTTTATGGTTTGTTGCTTAGCATTACGCTGTTGCAGGATAAAGCTGATAGAAATTATCAGCTTTATTTTTTTTATCCACAAAATTCCCCTTAAAATGCACCGTCAGAAGTATAGAATAATGGCAGATACTTTTGGTGGAGATGTTGAAAAAATGAATTTACTCATGAATCTTCTTATGCTTTTTGCCCTCAGAGAAATTTTAGTTGCCGTTGACTGTCAGAAAGTGTATGTGGCAGAAAAGAAAATTGGTTTTCTTATTTTTATCTGCGTTTTACTGGTGGTACTGTTGTTGGAAAAGGTTGTAAAAATGGTTACGAAACTGCTGATGGTTTTGGTTGTTGCGATGATATTTCTTGTGGAAACAGCAAAGCCGACACGTCTTGAAAACAGGCTTTATCAGGAAATGATACGTGGTATGTCCAAAAAGGCTGTCAGAAAAGAACAGCATTCACAACAGCAGAAAAATTTTCTGACTGTATACAATGATGCAGTATTTTCTGAAGAAGTAGCATAACCGTAACAGAAGAACAATATATTATAAAGAAACAATAGGTTTGTTGTCTTTAGCATATTTTGTCTTTTGGAGGGAACAGCTTGGATTATCTTTCATTGGTGGGATTGTCATTCGGACTTGCCTGCGATGCTTTTGCGGTATCGGTAACAGAGGGAGCATATTGCAGGACAATGAAACTGCAGTATGCGTTCCGACTGGCATTTTTTTTCGGGATTTTTCAGGCGATTATGCCTGTTCTGGGTTGGATAATCGGCAAATCAGGAGAAAATCTTTTCAGAAATATACAACGTCTGGTTGGATTCGGTATTTTGGCAATTCTTGGGATAAAGATGATATGGGATTATTATGATAATAAAAAACAGCCTGCTTTAAAAAAACAGACGCATTATCTTTCTTTACAGACTGTTGTTTTTCTTGCTTTTGCTACCAGTATTGATGCATTCGCTTGTGGTATTATTCTTCCTACATCAATCGGGGCAGATACACTTGTATTGATGATTGTTTCGGTGGGAATTATCGGAATGATTACTTTTATTGTCAGTCTTTCAGGTGTATATACGGGAAAATTTTTCGGGTGTCTGTTTTCGGATTATGCCACACTGTTCGGCGGAATAATTCTGCTTATTATTGGTGTAAAGATTCTTGTGTAAAGTTGATATCAGTACATTGAGAAATTTCTTGATTAAGTGTTTGGATTATGTTAAAATATGCCCTGAGATAAAAAGGAAGGGGTGTATCTATGGAATGTTGTCAGACTGTTGCCAATAATTCCCCAAAAAGGTTAGGGTACATTGATTGTGCCAGAGGGATTTGTATTATCTCGATTATGATTATTCATCATCTGAAAGTTTTTCCTGCACTGCATTTGTTTTTATCGATGTTTGCTGTGCCGTCGTTTTTTATTTTGTCAGGTTTTCTTTTTGAATGTCAGAATCAGACCCGCTATTCCTTGAAAGAATTTATCGTTAAAAAATTGAAATCATTGATGTATCCGTATTTTACTTTTTCGGTCTTGATTATTCTCTGGAATGTATTTTTTTACCGTGTATTGCTTCATTCTGACCCTGAAATTTCTGTTGGTCAAATCGTATTATTGTTGTTTTCCACTTTCGGTTATCAGGCCTTCTGGTTTGTTCCTTGTTTGTTCTGGGCAATGATTTTGTTTTTCATTGTCAGAAAAACAAAATTTTACCATAAGATTTTTCTGGCTTTTTCTGTGGTTTTCATTGCTGTCAATTTTTACTTTCAGTTTTTTCGCAGTGAGACGTTACCGTTTGGACAATACTATG
>CACYBZ010000047.1 GCA_902772795.1 uncultured Ruminococcus sp.
AAAAAGTAAATATTTATTTCAAAGGGATTGGTTTGTTAAATTCAGAAATTCTTCCCTAAGAATATTACACACCCCTTGACCCCTACCACTTTTGAAAAAGTGGACAAAACTTTTAATTGTCACCGCCAGACCTCAGATAAACAATCCGAACGAAGTGAGCCTTAAAAGTTTTTGGTCAAACTTTTTTCAAAAAGTTTGGCAGGATTTTAAAGGGCGGCAGCCCTTTAATAAAGAAAGTTTGTGAAAATGTGATAAAATTCCTATAAAAGTTTGGTAAAGAAATAAAAGGTGAAAATTTATCAATAAATTTTTCGTTCAGGTATTGCCAAAAAGAAAACTATATGGTAAAATAAAATCACCATATAGAAAAAGGAGTTTTATTATGGAAAAGAAAATCAGTATCATTATTACCGAAGAAAGCACGGAAATCAGCCGTGATGACATGAGGACATTGGCAAAGTATAATTTCACACCTACCTATTGCGGAAAAGACGGTGTAGAGTTGCTGGAGAAAATAGAACAGATACACCCTGATATTGTACTTATGGATATGTTCATGACCAGAACAGACGGTGTTGGCGTATTGAGAGCGTTGAAGAAAAAAGAGATAAGCAGAAGACCGCTTGTATTTGTATATTCTACTTTTAACAGTCCCGTACTGGAAAAGGAAGTCATGAGCTGTGGAGCGGTATATTTTGTTCTCAAGCCCTACAATATGGCGGATTTGGCAGAAAGTATGCTTTCGTTACTCAAAGACAGCTATGCGACATTGAGTTTATCCAATGTCAAATACTACACGGGAGCAAACACCAATATCGAAGTCAGAGTAACCGAAATGCTTCATCAGATAGGCGTACCTGCCCATATCAAAGGGTATAACTATCTCAGGGATTCTATTATGATGGCGGTTGCCAATCCCGATATTATCAACGCTGTGACCAAGAAACTTTATCCGACAGTTGCTAAAGATTATGACACCACACCGTCAAGAGTGGAAAGAGCTATCCGTCATGCGATAGAAGTAGCGTGGGACAGGGGAGATATAGATATACTCAATTCCTATTTCGGCTACACTATCCACAACGACAGAGGTAAGCCGACAAACAGTGAATTTATTGCGATGATTGCTGACAAACTCCGTTTGCAGATGAAAAATGCCGGCTGATACTTTTCTGAAAAAGACCGTTCCGTTTAAGAGAAATTTTTCTTGAGGGGAGCGGTCTTTTTGTGTTATAATAGAGAAAACACGGTGGAAAGAAAAGAGGAAGTTTAATGCGTGTGCTGATAATAGAGGACGAATACAGTCTGGCAGATGTACTGCGGGCAATTCTGAAAAAGGAAAACTATACGGTAGATATTTCCACAGACGGACAGGACGGTTTATATCAGGCTTTGACAGGGATATATGATGCTGTTATTCTTGATGTGATGTTGCCCGAAATGAACGGGTTTGAGGTACTGGAAGCGATACGGAAAGAGGGAATAAAGACACCTGTACTCATGCTGACCGCCAAAAGTGAACTTGATGATAAGGTAAAAGGTCTGGATTACGGGGCAGATGACTACATGACGAAACCCTTTCAGACAAAAGAACTTTTAGCCCGTTTAAGAGCGGTCACAAGGAGAAAGGGAGAAATCGAAAATCATGTTCTGGTTTTCGGAGATTTACAGCTGAATACCAATCTTGGAGAAATTTCGTGTATGGCAACAGGGAAAAGTATGAAACTGGGAGCAAAAGAATTTCAGTTGCTGGAATTTATGCTGAAACATAAAAATCAGATTGTCACAAAAGAACAGATTGTCGAAAAGCTGTGGGGTCTGGAAAGCGACAGCGAATATAACAATGCGGAAGTCTATGTATCGTTCACCCGAAAGAAAATCAAGTTTATTGGTTCAAAGGTGATGATAAAGGCGGTAAGAGGGCTGGGATATACGCTGGAGGAGAATAAATGATACGCAAACTCCGACACAAGCTGTTGATTATGCTGACAGTTATTCTCGGTCTGATTTTGTGCGGGATATTGGCAGTGGTTAATATTTTCAACTACAATGTCAATATGGACAATGCCTATAACCGTCTGGACAGTATTATTTCGGCGGTCATCGTGCAGTACAACCGTTTTGACCACTTTTTCGGGCGGAACCAATACTATTATTATGATGAAAATTTGTATGAAGATACGGATATTTACATTGCCTTTACCGATACAGCAGGTAATGTGACAGATATTGCTACACAGAACGGCAGTATTTATTCTTATGAAGAAATTACGGAATTTAGTCAGGAAGTCCTGTCCCGTTCACCGAAAAAAGGAAAAACACGGGATTTGATATATTCGGTACGCCCACTGGATTATAACGGTTTCCGTGCAGGGTATGTGGTAGGTTTCATGGACAACAGTACTAACCGACAGACTTTCAACAGAATGATAACGATTTCTGTGATACTTTTTGCGGTAGGAATAATTTGTATTATTCTGTTATCGTTTCTGGTGTCGGGCTGGATAGTCAGACCTGTAAGTGATGCGTTCAACCGTCAGAAACAGTTTATTTCTGATGCAAGCCACGAACTGAAAACACCGATAGCAGTTATCAGTGCCAACGCAGATATGCTGGAAAGTGACATAGGGGAGAATAAATGGTTGAATTATATTCATTTAGAATCGGACAGAATGAACCATTTGATTACAGATTTGCTGACGCTGACAAGAATGGAAATGCAGGGAGAGAAAAGTGTTGCAGAACATTTTGATATTTGTCATGCTATGATGGAAGTGACGATGCCGTTTGAGAGTGTAGCGTTTGAGAAAGGAATTTTTCTGGAGTGTGAACCCGAAGGAGAAATCATTGTCAACGGCAACGAACAGCAACTCAAACAGTTGATAGCGATACTGACAGACAATGCGATAAAGCACTGTTATGAGGGCGGAAAAGTGACGGTCAGTGCTGAAAGTCAGAAGAACAAGTGTGTCATTCGGGTAAGCAACGATGGAGAACCCATTCCATTTGAATTGCAGGATAAAATTTTTGAACGGTTTTTCCGTGTAGACGAATCCCGTTCAAGAGAGAGTAACCGTTACGGTTTAGGGTTAGCGATTGCCAAACAGATAGTTGAGAACCACAAGGGAACGATTGCGGTAAAATGTGCTGATGGTATTACCACTTTTGAAGTTATCTGTTGAGGGTTGACGGTCAGACTTTGACAAAATTTGCTTACGCAAATTTTGTCTGGAATGTTTAGCCGATTAAAGGGCTGCCGCCCTTTAAAATCCTGCTAAGGGGCTGCCGCCCCTTAACCCCGCCCACTTTTTTGAAAAAAAGTG
>CACYBZ010000048.1 GCA_902772795.1 uncultured Ruminococcus sp.
AGAACAACATCATGAGTCTGAACAGCACCCCTAATGCCGACAGAGTACATATCGGAATTTTCGGCAGACGTAATGCGGGTAAATCCAGCATTATCAATGCAATTACCAATCAGGACTTGGCGATTGTTTCCGCCATCGAAGGCACTACCACTGACCCTGTGTCCAAAGCTATGGAATTGTTACCTCTTGGTCCTGTTGTCATGATTGATACTCCCGGGCTTGACGATACGGGTACACTCGGCGAAATGCGAATCAAGAAAACATATCAGGTGCTCAACAAAACTGATATCGCTTTGCTTGTCGTGGACAGTACAACAGGTCTGACTTCTTTTGACAACGATATTCTTGCCAAAATCAAAGAAAAACACATTCCTTATCTGATTGTCTACAACAAAGCGGATTTGTCAGACGTTACCGCCAACGGTGAACATGAAATTTCTGTCAGTGCTGTCACCCGTCAAAACGTCAATGAACTGAAAGAACGTATTGCCCGAATTGTACCCCGACATCAGAATGAATATCCCATTATTGCCGACAAAGTAACGGCAAATGACCTTGTTGTTATGGTCGTTCCCATTGATTCTTCTGCCCCGAAAGGTCGTATTATCTTGCCTCAGCAGAATACACTCAGGGAACTTCTTGACAATGGTTGTACAGTCACCGTCTGTCGTGACAGTGAACTTGCCTGTACTCTCTCCGCTTTAAAAACAAAACCACGATATGTGATTACAGATTCTCAGGTATTCGGCAAAATCGCTGACATTGTCCCTCCTGATGTCTGTCTGACATCGTTTTCTATTCTCTTTGCCAGACACAAGGGTAATCTTCCTGAACTGGTAAAAGGTGTTACAGCTCTGGACAGACTTAAAGACAATGATGTCGTACTCATCAGCGAGGGCTGTACACATCACCGTCAGTGCGGTGACATCGGTACGGTAAAACTGCCGAACTGGATTAGAAAACATACGGGAAAAAATATTCGCTTTGTATTTACCAGTGGTACAGAATTTCCTGTGGAATTGTCAGAATATGCCATGATTATTCACTGTGGCGGTTGTATGCTCAACGAAAGGGAAATGAAATACCGTATTCAATGTGCCCATGACAACCATATTCCCATTACAAATTACGGCATGACGATTGCTTATATTAACGGTATTTTACCCCGCAGTCTTGCTGTTTTTCCTGAAATTCAATCACTGCTGAACAACTGAAAGAAACAGGGTTATCGCATTGCGATAACCCTGTTTTTTTTCAGTTAATCATACTCAGCAGATAGTCACTCAGAAAATTACCGATAATGTTCATAGCACTGTTCGTTTTTACTTCTGCTTTCCCTTCGGATAAACTGAGTTCTTCAATATACATACTGATGTTCTGATTTGCCAACGGTATACTGTATTTTGACGGCACAGTAATAGAATGATTTTCTACCTCTATAAAGGAATTTTTCTGACTGCCGGTATATTTCTTCAACTGCTCCATCACTGTATCTTTTGAAACAGAAAGACTTCCCAGTCTGGCTTCTTGGATATCAAAATAGATTTTTTCTGCCTGTGTATCCAGCCTTACATCTGTCAGTGCTGAAAAAATCATTCTGACATCTTTATACACAATATCCATATATATCTTTGCCTGATTATCATTCTGCATATAAACGGCTATTCCGTTTACAGAAACAACTGCTGTTTCACTTTGCTTCCCTTTACGATTATTGATAATCGTTTTCAACAAACCATTGACATCATCGTCTGTTACGGTCTGTGCTTCATGCAAAACAACTGACTTCAGCAACGGTTCATAGATTGTCTTGGATTCTGTTGTGTTGAGCTTATCTGCCTCACTTAAATCGGTCGCTTTCTGATACAAAATATAGAATACTACCCCCGCTATGGCAACAAAAAGAAAAATAATCACGAATACGGTAATTAAAATTTTTTTCACTTGCTTACTCACCTTCCTTTATTTGAGTTCGGCTATCGTTACCCCTGATTCGCCCTCGCCGAATACGCCCAGTCGAAATGTCCTGACATATTTACATCGCTTTAAATATTTGTGTACTTCTGCCCGTAATACACCTGTTCCTTTTCCGTGTATTACCGTTACCTGGTGAATTCCTGAAAGAACTGCTGAATCCAATGCCCTGTCAAGTTCCATGACGGCTTCCGTTCCTGTCATTCCCCTTAAATCAATTTCCGTTACCGCTTTCACTTCCGCATTACTACGGACATTCCGCTTCAACGGTGTCTTGTTTTTCGGCTGTCTGTTCGGCTTGTCTTCAATCAGTCTTATATTATTGATATTCACTTTTGTTTTAATAATTCCTGCCTGTACAAAAATATTATCGTCTTTCTGGTCTTCCAGTACCACCGCTTTCTTATCTATATCGACAATCTGTACTGTATCCCCTTTTTTCAGCTTTCGGGGTAAGCGATAATGCTCCGCCTTGTTCTTTTCTATGGGGTCGGCGGTTTCCTCCATGTTTCGGATTTCTGCCCTGAGTTTTGCCTTTTCCTCGGCGGTGAGTTGCTTGCTCTTGTATATATCATTGAGTTCTTCCAGCAAGGCTTCTGCTTTTGCTCTCGTCTGCGAAGTAATTCTCAACGCCTGCTCCCTTGCCTTTGCCAGTTCATATTCCGACTGCTTTTTCATTTCTGATTTCTGCTGTTCTGCCTGTGCAGTGAGTTGTTCTGCCTGCCACATCATCTGTCTGACCTGTTCGCTTTTCTTGTCCAGTTCCTGACGCTGTTGTTCCAGATTCTGAATGACTTCTTCAAAACGTCTGTTTTCGTCTGACACAAGCTGTCTTGCCCGTTCGACAATTTCTTTACTCATGCCCAGACGTTCCGATATGGCAAAAGCGTTGGACTTCCCCGGTATACCGATTAATAGTTTATAGGTAGGTCTTAATGTTTCCACATCGAATTCACAACAGGCATTTTCCACATACGGTGTTTTCAAGGCATATTCTTTCAGCTCGGCGTAGTGTGTGGTAGAAACGATTTTCGCTCCCTGATTCTTGAGTTGTTCCAGTATGGCTATTGCCAGACTTGCTCCCTCAACAGGGTCTGTACCTGCTCCGAGTTCATCTATCAGTACAAGCGTTCTTTCATTTGCCTTTTCCAGTATGCTGATGACGTTCGTCATATGCGAAGAAAAAGTAGACAGGGATTGTTCTATACTCTGTTCGTCGCCGATATCCGCCAGTATTTCTGAAAATACCGACAGCTGACTTTCATCATTGGCAGGTATCATTAACCCACACATCGCCATTGCACTGAGTAAGCCTATGGTCTTGAGTGTGACAGTTTTTCCGCCTGTGTTCGGCCCTGTAATTACCAGTGACGAAAATGTATCGCCTAAACTGACACTTATCGGCACAACTTTTTCTTTGTCAATCAACGGGTGTCTTGCCTTGTCGAGTCGGATAATACCGCTGTCGTTCATTATCGGCATACTTGCTCTCATTTTGTAGGCAAGCGACGATTTGGCAAAAATGACATCAAGCTGTGTTGCTGTCTTATAGCTGTTGATGATATCCTCTGCGAAACTTCCTGCCGTTGCGGAAAGTTCATAGAGAATTCTTTCTATCTCCGCTTCTTCCTTGACTTTGAGTTCTCTGACAGCGTTGTTTGCCTCTACCGCTCCCATAGGTTCAATAAACAGCGTTGCTCCGCTCGATGAAGTATCGTGTACCAGTCCTGCGATTTCTCCACGATATTCTGCCTTTACGGGAACAACATATCTTCCGTCACGGATAGTGACTATCGGGTCTTGCAGATATTTCTGATAGCTTTTGGAACGTACCATTTTGTCAAGAACTTCTTTTGCTTTCAGTGAAGTCTGTTTGATTTTCTTTCTGATTGCCGAAAGCGTTACTGACGCATGGTCACTCATTTCTTCTTCGGAAAGAATACTTGTCATTATTTTTTCTTCCAGAAACTTGTTGGCTGTTATCACGTTGAAATAGTTGTCCAGTGTGACTTCCATACCTGCTGATTTTTCCCGCCACTGTTTCAACCCTCTGAGTACCCTCAGTGTTTCGGCGATTTTCAGCAACTCTCCCATAGACAGACAACCACCTGCCTCTGCTCTTTTCAGACTGTTGACGATATTGCTTATTCCCCCGAATGACGGTGTACCATACTTTCCGCTGAGCTGATAAGCGTCATTGGTTTCCTGTAAAAGGTAATTGACTGTGCGGAGGTCATCAGTGGGCATGATTGCCATTGCCATCGCTTTGGAATCTGCAAAAGCTGTTTCTTCCGCCAGCATATGCAGAATTTTATCCAGTTCTATAGTTTTTAAATTTCGGTTCATTATTTTCACCTCCGTTTTAAGGGTTTCACCCTTAAAAATCCTGCCAAGGGGCTTCGCCCCTTGACCCCACCCACTTTTGAAAAAGTGGGGCAAAACTTTTTATGGCTCACTTCGTTCGGAT
>CACYBZ010000049.1 GCA_902772795.1 uncultured Ruminococcus sp.
AACGATGGTAGCTTTGGCAAAATCGGATACGATGAAACAGGAATTTTCTCAATATGGGTATATTTGTCTATATTTTGAGTAGCAGATATCAGATAATCATTCAGATGTCATGACCGTTTGTATAAAGAGGTGAAAGAATTTATGGGCATAATCAATATACTGGATAAAAGTATAGCAGAACTGATAGCGGCAGGGGAAGTAGTGGAAAGACCATCATCTGTTATCAAAGAACTGACAGAAAATGCCATTGACGCAGGAGCAACAGCAATCACTGTTGAAATCAAGAACGGTGGTGTAAAATATATCCGGATTACCGATAACGGCACAGGTATTGCCAAAGATGACGTACCAAAAGCTTTTTTGCGTCATGCGACAAGCAAAGTATGTCAGGCAAATGATTTGGACAGTATTGCGACATTGGGATTCCGAGGAGAAGCACTGGCTTCGATATGTGCCGTTGCCAGAGTGCAGATGATGACCCGATACAAAGATGAAGACACAGGAACGCTGTATGAGATTGAAGCAAGCGAAGAAAAAACATATGAAGAGGCAGGCTGTCCGCAGGGAACGACAATTATTGTCAGGGATATTTTTTATAATGTTCCGGCAAGAATGAAATTCTTGAAAAAAGATGTTGCGGAGGGCAATGCCATAGCCAATATCATGGACAAACTGGCGATGTCACACAGTGAGATATCTTTTACATTCATTCGTGACGGAAAACAGGTGCTGAAAACGCCCGGAGATAAAAAACTGAAATCAGCAATTTATGCGGTGTACGGTAAAGAGTTTGTCAGCAAGTTAATTCCTATGGAATATTCTTTTAATGGAGTCAGCATAAAGGGATACATTACCAGACCTGAATTCGGCAGAGTCAACAGAAATATGCAGAATTTTTTTATTAACGGAAGATATGTCAAATCCGTTACAGCGGGAAAGGCACTGGAAGAAGCTTACAAAGGAAAAATCATGGTGGGAAAAATACCGTCCTGTGTATTGCACATTACCTTACCGTTGGAAAGTATTGATGTCAATGTACACCCGTCAAAAACCGAAGTCAGGTTTATCAATGAAAGACCTGTTTTTGATGTTGTCTACCACGGAACAAAGACAGCACTGCTTCAGTCTGACAGTCCGAAAGAAATTCGTCTGGATAATGTTGCAGTCAATCCTGTTGTCAGAAAAAATCCTTTCCGTTTTGACGAAAGCAACAAAGAAAAAACAGAAAGTCAGCCGATGGTACAGAAAACACCATCGCTTGCCGTTTACAGAGAAAACACCGCCAGCCGTATCATTCAGAAAGATGTTGCTGAACCTGAAATTTTCATACCGTCAAAGTGTGTTTTCGGTGGGACAGGAGTCATTTCCAAAACAGAAACGGAAAAGCCAGAAAATCATGTAGAAAGCAGTACAGAAATTCATACAGAAAGTACATTGACGGATATTCTGAAAACCGTCAGTAGTGTTGACGGTACATTCGAAAAGGAAACAATAGTGACAGATATTTCTGTTCCTGAAAGTGCCATACAGAAGACAGCAGAAGAAAAAAGGTTTATTTCTGAAACTTCTGTTTTTGAAAGCACCGTACAGGAGAGGGCAGAAGAAAACAGTCTTATTTCTGAAACTACCGTACAGGCAACAGAAGAAAATAATTCTGTTCCTGAGATTTTTCCGACAGTCAAAGAAGAATTACGCTATCTGGGAGAAGCTTTTTCGACCTATATCATGGTGCAGAAAGGTAAAGATAAAATTCTTTTTATTGACAAACACGCTGCCCATGAAAGAATGATATATGAAAAGCTGAAAAAAGAACATGGCAAAGGATATATGCAGGGGTTGATAACACCTGTGGTTGTTACGTTGACAAAGGAAGAATATCCTGTTCTGATTGACAATATAGAACGTCTGAAAGCCTATAATTTTGATATTGACGATTTCGGTAACGGAAAAGTTGCTGTAAGAGGAATTCCGCAGTATGTGGAAAAGGGCAGTATTGAAGATATGATAGTAGAAATTGCCGATAATTTACTCAGCAGAAAGAAAGACCTCAATACAGAACAGATGGACTGGGTATATCATAGTGTATCCTGTCGTTCAGCGATAAAAGCAGGCAATAAAAACCATGAAATGGAACTGATGGAACTTGCCCGGACAGTCGACGAAGACGAAACCATAAGATATTGTCCGCATGGCAGACCTGTCTGTTTTGTGCTGAAGAAAAAAGAACTGGAAAAACAATTTGGCAGGGTGTGAGAGATTGAATCGTAGTGAAAAAATACCATTGATTGTTGTCTGCGGTGCGACAGCCTCAGGAAAGACCGAACTCGGCGTAAGACTTGCCGAAATATTCAACGGTGAAGTAGTTTCGGCGGACTCTATGCAGATATACCGTGAAATGTCTGTTGCCACAGCCAAACCAACTGTAGCAGAGATGAACGGTATCCGACATCACATGATAGATTTTCTGTCACCTGATGTCAGTTACAGCGTAGCAGATTACGTCAAAGAAGCGAAAGCCGTCATTCAGGATATCCATTACCGAAAAAGAATTCCGTTACTGGTAGGGGGAACAGGACTGTATATACAGTCTTTGCTGGAAAACATTTCGTTCGGTGAAGAAAACAGTAACGGACAAATCAGAAAAGAACTTTGTGACCGTCTGCAAAAAGAGGGGGCGGAAGTTCTGTTGCAGGAACTGGCAGAGTTTGACGAAATATCGGCACAGCGTATAGGTACGTCCAATCACCGCCGACTGATAAGGGCAATTGAGATTTACCGTACAACAGGAAAGACCATGACAGAAATGATAGCCGATTCCAGAAATGAACCGTCACCGTACCGTGATGTACGAATCGGTCTGACGTGTCAGGACAGGCAGAAATTATATGACAGAATCAATCTCAGAGTGGACAACATGATGACCAACGGACTGCTTACAGAAGCGAAAGCATATCTTTCCCAGAATTATTCGGCGACATCGGCAAAGGCCATCGGCTACAAGGAACTTGAGCCGTATTTCAGAGGGGAAATTTCTCTGGAGGAGTCAACGGAAAATCTGAAGCGGGCGACAAGACGGTATGCCAAAAGACAGCTGACATGGTTCAGACGTGATGAAAATATTCACTGGCTTTATACAGACATCATGGAAAAAGAAAAAGTCATTGAAAAAGCGGTTGAAATTGTCAGAAAAAGCGATATACTATAACTGATACCTTTCATCAGGAATTTTAAGCAAACGGAGTATATGCGTATGAAAGCGTTAAAACGTATCAAAGAAAAATTCGCCTTAAAAGATATTATTCTGTTCGTGGCGGTGTTGCTGACAAGTATTGTTGTGGTATCCATGATTATCAAAAGTATCCGACCGACGCTTTCCATGGTGTATGTGGAATCGGCACAGTATGAAACGGTAGCCAAAAATCTGCACAGTAAAGCGTATATTTTGCGTGATGAAAATTATGTCACCAATGACGGCGGAGGTATACTGAGTTACAGTATCGAAGATTGTGATGCCGTCGAAAAAGGCGGTGTCATTGCCAACGTGTACGAGAATGAAACAGATGCCATCAATTCCACCAACATCAGAAAGATGAACGAGGAAATTGAAAATCTGAGAAAAATCAATACGATGTCCAATGTTGTCGGAGCGTCTTTGGAATCCATCAACAAATCGCTCAACGCCAACATACAGACATTTATCAGTGATACAAAGAACAACAATTTTTCCAAAGCGTCGGAGTCGCTGGAGGGACTGTTGTATTCCATGAATGAAAAGCAGATTATCACAGGAAAAATCACAGATTTCAACGAGCGGATTGAAACATTACAGAATGAAAAATTAGTACTGGAGCAATCTGCCAAGCCTGCGTTGGGACAGATTATTTCAGGAATGGCAGGTGTCTTTACCAGTCACACAGACGGATACGAAAATCTTTTTGACTATACGCAGGTAATGAATATGACGTATCCGCAACTTACCAATATTCAGGAAGCGAACGTCAAGGCACCGTCACAGAATGTTATCGGCAAAATCATATCCCGTGTGAACTGGTATCTGTGTTGTCCGATAGGGGCAAAAGATGTGGACAGTCTGAATGATATTTCCGATGTGGTAGAAATACAGATTCCGTATGTATCCACCACGTCAGTCAATGCCAGGCTGATTGCCGTCAATAATGACTACAACACAGGCTGTGCGGTAGCCATCTTTGAATGTAAGGATATGAACGTCACTTTGTCAAAGATACGTCATGAAGAAGTTGATATTGCCGTCAAGAAATATTCAGGCATAAAAGTTCCCAGAAAAGCCATACATAATGACACTATCACACGTACCGTTGACAATGCAGACGGCACAACCCGAACAGAAGAAGCCAAGGTAAACGGCGTTTATATTCTGCACGGGAATGAGCTGAAGTTTAAGGAAATCATTCCTTTGTATGAAACCGATGAATTTGTGCTGTGTGATACAAACGAGGAAAATGAGAATTTGTTCAGTGGAACGACAATAAAACTATATGATAAAATCGTAACGGAGGGAACTGATTTATATGCAGGAAAAGTTGTTACTCAATCAGCAGAAGTTGAATGATATCGAGTATAATTACCGTACCATCGAAGAAAATATCAGCCGTTGTGCGTTGGCTGACGGCAGAAAACGGGAAGACATTATTTTTCTTTCGGCTACCAAGACCGTTGATGTTGCTTATATCAACTATGCCATCAGCTTAGGGTTATCCTATATCGGGGAGAACAAAGTACAGGAACTTTTGTCCAAATACGAACATTACGACCTTGCCCACAGTTCACTGCATTTTATCGGACATATGCAAAGCAATAAAATCCGTCAGATTGTCGGCAAGGTAGACATGATACAGTCCATAGATAATGTGCGGCTGATACAGGAGTTGTCCCGACAGGGAAAGAAACAGCAGAAGACAACGGATATTCTGTTGGAAGTCAACATAGGCAGAGAAGAAAGTAAATCGGGTGTATTTCCCGAACAGCTGGAAGAACTCTGTTATGAGGCAAGTCAGGCAGAGTATGTCAAGGTAAGGGGACTGATGACGATTCCTCCAATTTGTGAGGATAACCGAAAAATATCGGCATATTTTTCGCAGATGTACAAGTTATTTGTTGACATCAAGGGCAAAAACATGGATAATATTGATATGACATATTTGTCAATGGGCATGTCATCGGATTATGAGGAAGCCATAAGATGCGGAGCAAACATGGTCAGGATAGGTTCATCACTTTTTGGTGAGAGAATTTATAAATAAATTAATCCGGGAGGATAGAGGTTATGGGATTTTCGGACAGATTCAGAGAGTTATGGAATTCAGAAGGTTTTGAGGACGATTACGACGAAGACGATT
>CACYBZ010000050.1 GCA_902772795.1 uncultured Ruminococcus sp.
AACGATGGTAGCTTTGGCAAAATCGGATACGATGAAACAGGAATTTTCTCAATATGGGTATATTTGTCTATATTTTGAGTAGCAGAATATCTATGAAATTTCTTTACCGTTTGCTCATATTACTTGTTACCGCCACAGTCATCATCAGTTTAGAAACAGTTTCTTTCTCAGCAATAACAGAAATCCATGACGGTATTGAAATTTATTTCGATACTGACAGTGACAGTTATGATAATTCTGCAGAAATTAAAGGTCATTTCAAAATTACCAACCACAGTGGCAGTGAAATGACGGATATTACCGCAAAAATGACATTACCCGATGATGATTATTCTGCTACCGCAGAAAGTGCATTTTTGAAAAAGTATGACAGTATCGACAACGGAAAATCTGTTGAAGATACTGTACTCTATACTCCGCAAAGTAAACCAGATTCTGTTGTCACTCAAACAACGGACGAACAAGTTCAGAATTCACCATCCAGAAGGACAAAATTATTGGTGCTGTTATTGCTGTTGCTTGCTTTACTGATAGTTGTCATCGTCATTATTGTGATGTTGGTCTTAAAAACAAAACAATATTCCAAAATAATGGTTTTATTACTGACCGTAAATGTCAGTATATCCTTTATGTTGTCTTCAGAAATCCATATTTCTGCTGTCAGCGAAAAAACGGCTTCTTCTTTGCAGAAAGTTTCGTTGACAAAACTTGTCAATTATGATGGTTCACCCGTTTCTGTTGATTTTACACTCTCATTTAACCGAAAATCTGCGGTTAAAGACAGTGATAAAGCAACGGAATCTTTTGCAAAAAACAGTACCGAAATTTACGCACAGGTATTGAAAAACCTTGCCTCGGTTTATGGCAAGGGAGAAATTGTTCAGGACAAAACGCTGAAATACAACGACCGTTATTGTTTGAATGGTCTGGCTCTGGTACGGCAGATTGATTTTGACAATGATGGTAACAAGGAACTTCTGTGTTTCTGTGGAAGATATGAAACCGCATTGCAGCATGATAAATACACTTCTGCTGTCAAAGTATACCGACAAAAGGGAAACAGTGCAGAACTGATATATAACGGTTCTGCTATTGCTCTGAAAAATGATGCTGTCCACTATCTGGAATATGTGACAGAAGATGATATTATCTTTTTACATACGCAGTCGGAGTACAGTACCAAAACAGAAAACATATGGAGCAGTGTTTCTGACGAAGGAATGGAGAAAATCAGAACATTTACTGTTGAAAAATCTGTTTACCGGATTGACGGGAAATCTGTTGAGAAATCTGTTTTTCAATCCAAATTAAAAAAATTTGAAAGCGACAAATACAGTCTTGCCGTCGATAATCAGAAAAACCGTTCTGCAATGGAGAAAGTACTTGCAGAAACGCAAAAGAACATTCAAAAGATATGTCCTGACATTACTTATCCGAAAGCGATTGTGGTTCCCACCGAAAAGCCAACGGTAAAGCCGACAGTTAAACCAACCGAAAAACCGACATCTGCTCCTACGGAACAACCCACCGTTATACAACAATATACCGTACAGGAAGAATATATACCCTATACAGAATATTATGACGACAATAATAACAATATTTCTTCTGACCCGTCACCTCAACCCGTTGCTGACTGGCGTACTTCGTACAAAAATAAACTTTATGAATTACTGAACGAAGATTCAGGAAAATTCGGTGTGAAAGCCTTTGAACTTCTGGATACGGATAATGATGGCATTCCCGAATTATTTTACTCTGATGGTGAAGCCCATAATAACACTTGTTCCATGTACTTCTGGAACGGATATAGTGTGGAATATTCCGACTTTCATGCCCCTTATGGCAGATTATCGTTCAATACCAGCCATAATTACATTGGAGCCTTATCTTTAGCCCGTGGTTTTGCTTCTACAGAAATATGTCAGAAGCGTGGCAATAGTGTTGAACATATTATCAGCTATAGCTATGGGGGTATGACTGAAAGTGATACCGTTTATGAAGTAAATGGTAATACAGTTTCCTATTCAGAATTTTCTTCTGAAACGGAAAATTTTGAAAATCTGAAATGGGGAGATGTTGGCAGAGCTTATGATATGAATTCGGGAAATATTAATTCTGTGGTTGACAACTGGTCTGTTTCCTGACGATTTGCCTCGTTTTTTCAAAAGCGGGCAGATTCCAAAGGCAGAGCTTTCAGACAGGATTTTCAAGAGTACAACCCTCAAATAAAAATATTTACGATAAAACGGTGTCAATTCTGACGTTACCTCATATTATATACAGAGGAATAACATATATGTAAATATGTAAATTTCCTTAGTTAATAAGGAGGTAACTCAAAACAATGGCAATTTTTCAAAATCAGGCAACACTTTCCTATAACGGAAACATTATCAATTCCAACGTGACAACAGGCGAAATTACCGAAGTACTTTCTGCCACCAAGACAGCCGTCATGAATGACTATACTGCCAACGATGATATTACCTATGTTGTCAGTATTGTCAACACAAGTGATGTACCTTTCAATGATGTTACCATAGTGGACAATCTGGGGGCTTATCCGTTTGGTACAAAGACACTGGTTCCGCTGACGTATACCCAAAATTCTCTGCGTTATTACACAGACGGTACATTGAAAGCAACACCTACCGTATCCGTTACAGAAACAGGAATGGTTATCAGCGGAATTACTGTTCCTGCTAACGGCAACACTATCGTTATTTATGAAACGACAGCTAATCACTTTGCACCTCTGAACGCTGACGGCAGTATCACTAACGAGGCAGTCATTACAGCAACGGGTCTGGCAACGGTACTTACTGCGTCAAGCACTGTCAATGCGGAAAATACCGCTGTACTCACCATTACCAAATCGGTAAATCCTGCCGTCATTACAGAAAATGGTCAGCTTACCTACACTTTTGTTATTCAGAATGTGGGGAATACAGAAGCTTCTGTGACAGATAATGTTATCGTCACAGATACTTTTAATCCTGTACTCAATAATCTGGCGGTAACATTCAACGATGTGCCGTGGATACAAGATGTCAACTACACGTATTCCCCTACAACAGGACTTTTTGAAACGGTTGCAGGACAAATTACTGTTCCGCCTGCGACATTCACGCAGAACAGCACTACAGGAGCATATATGATTACTCCCGGTGTGGCTGTTCTCACCGTGACGGGAAATCTTTAAGAGTTTCGTCTTTAAAAATCCCGCAAATATTTGAAAAGGCTTGACCGAAATTTTACGGTTGTTCATACTTTCCGCAGTCTGAACAACCGTTACATAGTAAGGGTGTAGTTATGATACCCTTGTGTTTCAGAGGTAAATCCAGTATAATAGGAATACGTCCATCAGAAAGTTTTTGATTTTTGCACATCACGTTGAAAAATACGTTTTCAAAACTTTCAATCAGTCGTAAGGCAGACATTTTGGTCAGTAAAAAGAAAATCACATCACTTCCTGTTCTGATAATGTGCCATGCCTCATTTCTCCAACGGTCAGACCTCTTCCGGAAAAAAATCAGAATTCATACAAACTCTTATTTTTTCTTTGCGTTGTATCCTATAACCGACCCGTTGGTTTGCGGGTAAGGGATAATCAAATCCCTGTTTTATACGGTAAATAACACTGTTTTCTTTTCCTCTTATCCTATCCAGAAAAAATATATACCAGTTCTGACGACCCTCACTGAATTTTCTGACCCATGCCACGGATTTCCATATATCATGGCATATTAATAACGCCTTCTTATGACAGAAAGAGAAAGATTAATTCTATGTTTGATACCAACAGATTTTTTATCAGAATGTA
This sequence comes from uncultured Ruminococcus sp., assembly GCA_902772795.1. Lineage (GTDB taxonomy): Bacteria > Bacillota > Clostridia > Oscillospirales > Acutalibacteraceae > CAG-964. Next base: position 3,827 of record CACYBZ010000050.1, read on the forward strand.
TACTACTGGCGATGCGAAAGCCCTCTGCGATGTACTGAATACAGACAGTATTTATCGTACAACCTACGGTATTCCCCGTAACTGTGATATACGCTATGCCCGACAATGGATAAAAGCCGTTATCTGTAATGCACTAAGCAATCATTCTTATGAATATGCGGTGATTCAGAAATCAGATAACCGCTATGTGGGTAATGTCGGGCTTATCAATATTGACCCTGTCAGCAAAAAATGTGATATTTCCTATTTTATCTGTCCTGACTGTCAGAATCGAGGTATAGCCACCGAAGTTTCGGCAAAACTGATTCAATATGCTTTTGAAAACCTCGGTATGAACCGTGTAGGAGGACTATGTATGGCACACAATCAGGCGTCTGCCAGAGTCATGGAGAAACTTCTGATGAAATATGAGGGATTACAGAGGAATTGTATGATAAAGGACAATGCGGTTATCAGTCTGAAAATGTATTCCATTCTGAAAGAAGAATATTTTTTCTACAAAACAAAAGATTAAAAAAAGTTTACCACCGAATATGATGGTAAACTTTTTCTTTTATGATATGACAGATAAAAAGAATTGATTGAGTAAATCC
>CACYBZ010000051.1 GCA_902772795.1 uncultured Ruminococcus sp.
ACCACTAATGAAAATGTTTTAAATGTTTTGCAGTATTACAAAATAACACGAAAAGATGCCCAAAGAAATTAAACAAAAGATAGAGAAAAAGAGAGTATTCTTAACATATTATCTATTCCCAGTATATAATCAGCAAAAATTGGGCAGAAAATGTTATCCGACCATTTGTTGTCGGTCGGAAGAATTGGTTGTTTTCAGATTCTCCGAAAGATTCATCAGCAAGTGCTATGCAGTACTCATTAGTTGTAAGTGCCATAATCAATGGTTTGAATGCTGAAAAAATATCTTGTTAGGTTATTCCGTATTAAAATCGTATTTTCCTAAATAGGTCAGCTACAATCGTTTTGTGGAAATTATGAAAATGTCAATAGTTCCATTAACGTTATACCTCATGAAGTACCGTGTCGGCAAGTGTACAGAAGTCAGCTTTATGGATTCTACAACACTTGATGTATGGATACACACCGAATATCTTCTCAACTACGAGAAAAAGGTTTTCAAAAGATATTAATTTCGGTTCCATTTATGAGAACGCAGCAGCACAGGAATTAAAGGCACATGGTTTTGACTTGTACTACTTTAACAGCAAGAAACAGGGTAAACTGGATTTTATCGTGGAACAGAATGGAAATGTATTACCAATCGAGATAAAATCAGGTAAAGACTATACAAAACACGCCGCCTTGAGCAATGTTATGGTAAATGAAGATTACCACATCAAGCAGGCGTATGTCTTACATAACGGGAATGTCAGCACAAAAGAGAAAATTGCTTATTTGTCGATTTATATGCTGATGTTTGTACAGAAGGTAAATGAACCCAACGAGATGATTTATAAGATTGATTTGGATGCTGCTTTAAAATAAAGAGTAGAAAAAGGAGTACTGAAATGGAAAAATACCTTTCGCTATTATATGATAAAAAATTCGATGAAGCTTTGCAATACAGAATGAGCAAGGTACCTAACAAACTACTAAAGTTTATTTCATTAAGCGATGATAAAGCCGAAAATAACAAAAAGTTTCTGTCTCTAAAAACAAATATGGCGTGGTTCTCTCCTGTAAAGAGTTTGAATGATCCATATGAGTTCATGTGTATGTATATTGATAAAAAGGAACTAAAAGAACACAACTACTCAGATAAAGACATTTTAGAATTTGAAAAATTTTTTAAGCAACAGTTAGATAATTGGGACATTCTTTCTTTATCCAACGCAGGTGTTGATAGCCTACCAATGTGGGCTTATTATACAAACAATTCAAAAGGTTTTTGTATTGAATACGAGGTTGAGAATCCAATGGCAATATTTCCAGTTTCATATGAGCCAAAAAGAATTCCAATCACTTATATTGTTGCAAATTTTTTTAATGAGTTTTATGAAATGATGGAAAAAGGGGAGAAAATAAACCCAAAAGTCGAATTCTATGCATCAGTTTTTAGGTATCAATTGTACTCAAAACACAATTCTTGGAAACATGAAAAAGAGTTTAGAATTATTTTTCCTCATAATTTATCTTCTGAATACGGTCAAAATGTTAGCATAAATAAGCTTGGCATTAAAGTTAATCGAATTATTGCAGGAATTGATTGTTCAGAAGAAAACAAACAACAATTGAATGATATTTCAAACGAATTAGGTTTCGGTAATATATATGAGGCAAAAATAAGTGATACAGAATACACTACTGTCTGCAACAAAAGCAATTTTGAGCCGACCGGAGAGCATTCTGATGGAATCAATGTTTGAGGGCTAGGTCGAGTATTATTCAACGTAGGTTCGATGAAAATTAAACAGAAACAGGAAGTTTAGGAATGTTGAGAGAAAGTTTTTGGGGTATGAAGGAATAAGCCACCAGAGCAGCCAAAAGGTTAATAAAAAAATTGTCAACAGAGCGATGCCGTGAATGTTCGATTTGGCAGATATTTTTTTAAAAGTCATTAACAGACTCTATGACAACTCTTTTACGAAGCAGAAACCTTTCCGAAAAAATCCATCAGCTTATTTTTCATATTGTTTCTGAGTCTTGTGACAAGCTGAATATTTTGCTCAAAAAGCTTTTTAAACAGCTTCTGAGACACATATCCTTTGTTGGTAAATAACTTTCCGTAAAATTCTTTTGTCAAACGGACAATAACCTCCCAGTTTCTGTCATCGACATTACCGGAAGTAAGACAAACGGACAGAATTTCTCCCATATCATTGATAATCAGATGAAGTTTGAAACCGTAAAACTAGCTTATAGAGCTTTTTTCACGTCGTGCAAGACCACTGAAAACCTTGAGAGAAGATATTCGGTGTGTATCACATACATCAAGTGTTGTAGAATCTATAAAACTGATTCCTATACACTCGCTGACACGATACTTCATGAGGTATAATGTTATACGCCAGTTTCCAAGTTTTTAAAGAATTATAGCCATCCAAAAAATTAGCAGTATATGCCACATGATTTAAAACAACCTTGGCAATTTGATTGAACAAAGAAATTACTCGGCAACTGAGAAACAACTGTACTATAGACTGCAGAAACCCAACAGTGCAAGAACATCTATGTGTATGATGATGCACCAACGGTTGAAGAAACACCGTTATCCACCTGACAGTATGAATGATGCCATCACCATAGTGATAAACCAGTGCGAACTCTGGGCAGATATACAGGAATAGTCGTTAAAAAATATTTATAACGGTAAGTCCTTTGCGTTTCGATTTTTCAACAAACTGATATGCACCGCCAAAATGATGTCTGATA
>CACYBZ010000052.1 GCA_902772795.1 uncultured Ruminococcus sp.
AATTTGACACTCAATATTGTTGAAAATTAGTTAATGAAATTTACATATATTTGTGTTATAATATAGAGAACCGTCAAACGATAAAAAAATCGGTGGCAATTGGTTGGAATATATAAGGAGTTGCAAGGTATGAAAGAAAAAACGGACGGAAAGGAAACAACTGAGATTCACAAGACAGATTCTGTTCCTGCTGTCAGCAGGGAGAGCGTTTCACACACAGCAGAACAGTCTGCTGACGGACAAAATACGACACCATTAAAACTGCACGAAGTTTCAGAGGAGGTCGTACAGTCGGCAACGGCACAGGCACAGAAAAAGACAGAGAAAACAGACCTTTCACAATCGCAGAAGAAAACAGACTTTTCACAGTCACAGAAAAAAACAGAAAAAATGGAAGAAATTTTTTCGCATTCGCAAAAGAAAGCCGAAAAAAAGGAAGAAATTTTTTCACATTCGCAAAGAGAAACAAATGAAAAAGTTATTGCCACAGCAGAAACCAAAGAACAGAACATCGTTCAGAAGAAAGAAAAAAGCGTTCCTGCACCGACGGTAAGCCGAACAGATACATCGGAATCTGAAGTTGTTGCCGGTAACAGAAGGGGGAAAACAGAAGAATTTTTTGATATCAATGCTTTGCTGGTACAACCCGAAGTACAGCCGTTGACAGAAGAAATCCATACTGATATACAGACAAAATATGAAGATTTCAGTACATTGTCTTTTCTCAAACTGAAAGCTCCCAGTTTTGTCTTTATGGAGGAAACACCCGAACCCGAATCAAAACCCGTACAGCAGGACATTGTTCCGCAACCGAAAGTGACAGAAAAGTCATCGGTCAAAAAGAACGTCGCCACACAGAGAGCGAAAAAAAACACCAAAAAGAAATCATCAGGCAGAAAAAGAAAAAAGCGTTCTTTTGTCGGAGATATGACGGCATATCTGAACAGTGTCGGTACATCGGTGAAAGGCATTTTTGTCAGGGACAAGTCAAAGAACAGCATCGGAAAGAAGAAACGCTATATCAAAAATTACAAGCAACTTTATCCGAAGCTTGTCGGGGGAATGATTGCGTCAGGTGTAGTGATTCTGGGTGCATTTATCTATATGTACAATTTCAACCAGTCGGTAGTACCTGTTGTATCGTCGGTGAATATCCCGGGGGGACAGATTCCCACTCCGAAAAAAGAAGCGGTATTTCTCAAGGGAATACAGGTGGAAGGGTTTGACCTCAGCGGAAAAACACTGGAAGAAGCCAAATCCCTGCTGGCTGTAAGAGGATCGTCCTTGTTACCGCAGGTAAGTCTGTCGGTAATTTATGAGGGGCTGGAATACCGTTACGGTAATGAAGATATGAACTTTGCCCATAATCTCAGCGATGTGCTGGCAAGGGCATATGAATACAGCAATTATGTCATTGCCGAGGGGTCAAAGGACATCATGGCATATGTACCCGATGACGGCAATATCGAGATTGACGAAGAACATAATACACTGAATTTCCGTGCTGAATATCATGTGACAACCGAATCTGTGCGTAAAGTTATCAGAAGAGTAGCCAAGAAAGTCGATATTCCGTGTATTGAACCCCACGTTTCCAAATTTGACCCGTCAGCCACCAGAAACGCTGACCGTTATACGTTTGAAGCAGGCAAAGCTGGAAAAATCATCAATCAGGAAGAACTGATTAATCAGGCTATGGAACAGTTCAATAACGGGACTGCCAACGCCATAGTAACGGCTGTCGGTTATGAGAAACAGCCCGAACTCAGTATGGCAGATGTCAAGCAGGCAATCCGTCTGATAGGAAAGTACAGTACAATTACCAATAATACATATAATGCCAACGTCAATATGGAACTGGCACTGGAATCCATAAACGGTAAAATTGTTGAACCGGGTGAAATTTTCTCGTTCAATGCCTGTACAGGTAACAGTAATCTGCCGTCCAACGGTTATCTGCCTGCGGGTGTTATTTCTCAGGGAGCGATGGCGACAGGAATAGGCGGAGGTATTTGTCAGTCTGC
>CACYBZ010000053.1 GCA_902772795.1 uncultured Ruminococcus sp.
TCCAAAACTTTCGACAACGGTATGATTTGTGCTACTGAACAGACCGTTATCGCTGAAGAAAGTATCTATGACGCTGTAAAAGAAGAATTTATCAGGCGTGGCTGTTATTTCCTCAATGATGAGGAAGCTGACAAAATCCGTAATACTATGCTTATCAACGGTTCTCTGAATGCGAAAATTGTTGGTCAGCGTCCTGTTACGATTGCTAAAATGGCCGGCTTTGAAGTTCCTGAAAAAACAAAAGTGCTTATCGGCGAAGCAACAAGTACTGAACCTGATGAGGCTTTCGGTCATGAAAAACTGACAACCATTCTTGGTATGTATAAATCAAAGGATTTCAGCGATTCCCTGAACATCGCTGAAGCGTTGCTGAACAATAACGGCGGTCTTGGTCATACAGCCGTACTCTGGGTAGATACCGTCAACGCTAAAGACAAACTGGATGAGTTCTCTTTCAGAATGAGAACCTGCCGTCTGATTATCAATACACCTTCCTCTCTGGGCGGTATCGGTGACCTCTATAACTTTGACTTCAAACCCTCCCTTACGCTTGGCTGTGGTTCATGGGGCGGTAACTCCGTTTCTGAAAATGTCGGTATCAAGCACCTTATCAACAGAAAAGTCGTTGCGGAAAGGCGTGAAAATATGCTCTGGTTCAGAACTCCTCAGAAAGTTTATTTCAAGAAAGGCTGTATGCCCGTTGCCCTTGATGAACTCGGCACGGTAATGAACAAAAAGAAAGCCTTTATCGTTACTGACCAGTTCCTGTATAAATTCGGTTATGTCAAACCCATTGAGGATAAACTTGATGCTATGGGTATCAAACATACCTGTTTCTATAATGTCCAGCCTGACCCTACTCTGGCTTCGGCTTTAGAGGGTGCTAAGGAAATGACCGCTTTTGAACCTGATGTCATTATTGCTCTGGGCGGTGGTTCCGCAATGGATGCCGGTAAAATCATGTGGGTACTCTATGAACACCCCGAAGCTGATTTCCATGATATGGCTATGCGTTTCATCGATATCCGTAAGAGAGTTTATACTTTCCCTGAAATGGGCAGTAAAGCCTACTTTGTCGCTATCCCTACATCATCAGGTACAGGTTCGGAAGTAACACCTTTCGCCGTTATCACTGATGAAAAAACTCATCAGAAATATCCTCTGGCTGACTATCAGCTGTTGCCTAATATGGCAATCATTGACGCTGACAACATGATGACACAGCCTAAAGGTCTTACCAGTGCATCAGGTATTGACGCTCTCACCCACGCCCTTGAAGCCTATGCCTCTGTCATGGCTACCGACTATTCCGACGGTCTCGCTCTCAAGGCAATGAAGAATATCTTTAAATATCTGCCCTCTGCTTACGAAAACGGTGCTAAAGACCCTATCGCAAGAGAAAAAATGGCTGACGCTTCTACTATGGCCGGTATGGCTTTTGCCAATGCTTTTCTGGGTGTATGTCACTCTATGGCTCATAAACTCGGTGCTTATCACCATCTCCCTCACGGTGTTGCCAATGCTCTGCTTATCTCTATGATACTCAAGTATAACGCTTGTGCTACACCTGTCAAAATGGGAACATTCTCACAGTACCAGTACCCTCATACATTGGAAAGATATTGTGAATGTGCTAACTTCTGCGGTTTCTATGCCGATACCGAAAAGGAAACACTTGACCTCTTTATTCAGAAAATTGAAGAACTCAAGGAAAGAGTTGGTATCAAGAAATCTATCGCTGAATACGGTGTAAGTGAGGAAGATTTCTTTAAGACACTTGACGAAATGTCTGAAATGGCATTCGATGACCAGTGTACAGGTGCTAACCCTCGTTTCCCGTTAATTCCCGAAATCAAAGAAATGTACACGAAGGCTTTCTACGGCAAACAGCTTGAGGACTGTGACCTCTGGTAATCAGTCATTCCAGAACGACAAACAACCTATAAGAACTCTTTTTGTCATAAATATAAAAACACGGTGCGATACCTTTGTCATGGGTATTGCACCGTGTTTTTATTGTTAAAGGGTTGCCACCCTTTAAAATTCTGCCCAAAGGCTCCGCCTTTGGAATCCGCCACTTTTTTGAAAAAAAGTGGACAAAAAACTTTTAAGGCTCGCTTCGCTCGATTTATTCAGCGAACTTTCAGCTGTGACAATTAAAAGTTTCGGTCAAGCCTTTCCAAAGGCTTGTGGGGTTCAGGGGCAACGCCCCTGATGGGATTTTTAAGGGCAATGCCCTTAAACTTCCCGAGAAAATTCAAAATCTGCGACAGCAGATTTTGTTTTGATTTTTTAGCCGATTAAAGGGCTGCCGCCCTTTAAAATCCTGCCCAA
>CACYBZ010000054.1 GCA_902772795.1 uncultured Ruminococcus sp.
AAAAGTTTCGGTCAAGCCTTTTCAAAGGCTTGTGGGGTTCAGGGGCAAAGCCCCTGATGGGATTTTTAAGGGCAACGCCCTTAAACTGTTCGGTAAAAAGCTGAAGACAAATTGCACAAAATTTACAGATTAGATTTTATGAAATCAACAGTAGGAAAACAAGGGAAAAAATGTTACAATACTTTCTGAGAATTTTTAGAAGGAGGAAACAAGATATGTTTCTCAACAGAACTTTTATTGGCAAAAAGACGTTGAGTGTCATGCTTGTTTGTGCAATGGTGTCGACAGTCGGGGTAACTTCAGCAATTACCACTACGGCAACGGTCACAGATAAGCAGAACTCACAGGCGACAACGGTTCAGACAGAGAGTTCAGCAAACTCCTACGGTCTGAAAGACAACATTCAGGACGGTGTTATTTTGCATGCCTGGGAATGGTCACTCAGCAACATCAAAGACAGACTTCCGCAGATTGCACAGGCGGGTTACAGTGCTGTACAGACCACTGTTTTACAGCATTGCAAAGAGTCAACAGCAGGTAAGGCAAATGACGGTTGGTGGGTATATTATCAGCCCGCATCATTTGTGCTGGAAACACAGTCAGGTTACAGTGCACTGGGTACAAAAGCAGATTTGCAGGCACTTTGTGCAGAGGCAGAAAAATACGGCATTAAAGTTATCGTAGACGTAGTTGCTAACCATTTGGGAAATAAGTCGGGTTATGATTTGTCCCCCTCCATTCCCGATGATATCAGAAACGACGGCAACTGCTGGCACGACCAGTGGAATAAAGAAATCAACTACGGCAACCGTTACAGTATTACCCACGGTTCAATGAACGGCTTGCCTGATTTGAATACAGAAAATCCTAAAATTCAGACGTATGTTAAAAATTATCTCAGAGAATGTATGGATTGCGGTGTCAAAGGTTTCCGTTTTGACGCAGCAAAGCATATCAGCGTACCCGATGAGGGAGGAGAATACACATTCTGGTCGAATGTTCTTTCGGACGCAAATTCCTATGCACAGACAAAAGGCTTTAACCTTTACAGTTACGGAGAAGTGTTGAATCAGACAACTGAGGGTGGTGGCCCTGCTGTTACAGGTTACACACAATATATGTCGGTTACAGAAAACACAGTCGGCAACAGTATCCGAACATCAATGAAAAAGAAAAATGTACAGGGTGTCGCAGACGGTTCCTATCATAAGGGAACATCAGCTGACAAAGCGGTACTCTGGGCAGAATCCCATGATACCTACGCTAACCAGAGCGAAAATGAATATGAACGCTCCAATGATGTCAGTGATTTTGATATCAACAAAACTTGGGGTATGGTCGGAGCAAGAAACAAGGCGACAGCTTTGTATTTCGCCAGAACAAACGGTTTTGCTACAAAAATCGGTACAGTCAATTCTACACAGTGTTTCAGTAATGAAGTTATTGCTGTCAACAAATTCCACAACAAGTATGCAGGACAGAATGAGTATGTTGCTTACAGCGGTTCGGTTGCCTATGTGGAAAGAGGTACAGACGGTGTTGTTCTCGTCAATGTCAGCGGAAGTTCACAGCAGGTAAGCGTGCCGTCGCATATCATGAAAGACGGTACTTACAAAGACCAGATTACCGGAAATACCTTTACCGTATCCAACAAGCAAATCAGCGGACAAATCGGTGAAACAGGTATCGCTGTTGTCCATAATGTTTCAGAAACGCCCACACAACCTACAACCCCTACAACACCTCCTACACAGCCTACAACACCTCCCACACAACCCACAACCCCTACCGAAAGCTATATGATAGGTGACGCTAATGGGGACAATGGTGTGAATATGAAAGACTGCGTAATTATGCAGAAAGCCGTAGTAGGCAGTGTAACACTTACAGGCAAGAAACTCAAGGCAGCAGATGTTACAGGCGATGGTAAAGTTTCTGTCGGAGATATTGTTGCTGTGATGAGATATCTTGTTGGTTATACCAACACCTATAAGATTGGTACACTCGTAGGTGTAGAAAATCCTACATCGCCTACCAGCCCTACAAATCCCACAAGCCCCACAAATCCTACAAGCCCTACTACTCCCGTTCCGGGCAATACCGTTTCTCTTGACCCTTCTGCTATTGCCACAGGTACAGAAAGATGGGCATTGTATGTATGGAAGAGTGAAACAGATAACAAATGGATTAATATGAGTGGTTCAGGAAGTTCATTCAAAGCAGATGTTCCTGACGGTTATACCAACTTTATCGTTGTCAGAATGAACGGCGGTACAACAGAAAACAACTGGAGTAATAAGTGGAATCAGAGTGCAGACCTTACCACTGCAAACGGAACAGTAATAAAAGCAACGGGTTGGGGAGCTAATGGTACATTTACAGTAACGCAATCCAAATAATTTGCAGGTCTTGTTTTTTCAGACGGATAGTCCTCAGACTATCCGTCCTTTTACTTTGGTGATGGCACATCAAAAGGGAAAGTTTTTCTGTTTTTTGTCTGTGTGTTCATAGGGAAAATGAAAAAGATAACTTTCTATATAAATTACACAAATTTGCTATTTTATCTTTTGCAAAAAAATCAATATGAAAAAACTCCCTGATATGCTATAATTGAGGTGACAAATTTAGAGAAGGAGGAGACTAATCATGTTTCTTAACAAAAAGATTGGCGGAAAGTTGTTAAGTGCTATGCTTACCGTAGCAATGGTATCATCAGTAGCGGTTACTTCAGCGGTTTCTTCAGTTGCGGTTACCAATGATACTCAGAATGCAGAAGCTACAGCAGACAAGGTTACAAGTTCAGCTAACAGTTACGGATTGAAAGACAATCCACAGGACGGTGTCATTTTACACGCTTGGCAGTGGTCATTCCAGAACATCAAGAGTAAATTGCCCGAAATCGCAGCAGCAGGTTATTCTACCATTCAGACCTCTGTTACACAGCAGCCTAAAGAAAGTACCGCAGGTAAAGGCAACAATATCTGGTGGGTATACTATCAGCCGGCAGGTTTTTACCTTACCACAGGCGGTAATGCACTCGGTACAAAATCTGATTTGCAGGAACTTTGTGCAGCAGCAAGTCAGTACGGTATCAGGGTTATTGTCGACGTCGTTGCTAACCATCTCGGAAACAAAAATGGCTATGATAAGGCAGATACGATTCCTGATGATATCAAAAATGACGGAAATTGCTGGCATGACCAGTGGAATAAAGAAATCAACTATGGCAACCGTTACAGTATTACACACGGTTCAATGGGCGGACTTCCCGACCTTAACTCAGAAAATCCGAAAATTCAGAATTATGTCGTCAATTATCTGAAAGAATGTATTGATGTCGGTGTTACCGGTTTCCGTTTTGACGCAGCAAAACACATCAGCGTTCCCGATGAGGGCAGTGAATATACATTCTGGCCTAATGTGCTGAATCCTACCACAGCTTATGCACAGTCCAAGGGCTTTACTCCTTACTATTACGGTGAGGCACTCTATCAGACTACGGACGGTGGCGGACCCGCAGCAACCAGTTACACAAAGTTTATGTCACTTACCGATGATACTACGGGTAACAGTATCAGAGGTGCAGTAGCAGGCGGTAATGCAGCAGGTGCGGCAAAGAGTACTTACGATAAAGGTATTTCGCCTGATAAGGCAGTTCTTTGGGCAGAATCTCACGATACATATTCCAATGACAGTAAAGACTCTACCAATGTCAGTGACTACAACATCAATAAGACATGGGCAATGGTAGCTTCCAGAAATAAAGCAACTGCATTGTATTTTGCTCGTACACAAGGCTGGTGCGGTGGACAAATCGGACAGATTTATTCTACACAGTGTTTCAATAAGGAAGTTGCTGAAGTCAATAAATTCCACAACTATTTTGCAGGACAGAGCGAGTATCTTTCTTCAAGCGGTTCAATCGCTTACAATGAAAGAGGTACAAGCGGTGTTATTCTTGTCAATGTCGGCGGCAGTTCACAGCAGGTAAGCGTAGCAGCTCACAAGATGGCTAACGGTACTTACAAAGACCAGGTATCAGGCAGCACATTCACAGTATCTAACGGACAAATCAGCGGACAAATCGGCAACACAGGTATAGCAGTTGTTTATAATGCAACAGAAATTCCTACCAATCCTCCGACAAATCCGCCTACCAATCCTCCGACACAGCCTCCCACACAGGCAGAAACCTATGTCAAAGGCGATGCTAATGGTGACGGCGTTGTCAATATGAAAGACTGCGTTGTTATACAGAAATCTATCGTAGGCAGCACAACGCTTACAGGCAAAAACCTCAAAGCAGCAGATGTTACCGGTGACAGCAAAGTTGCCGTTGCTGATGTCGTTGCAGTGATGAGATATCTTGTAGGCTTTACCAACACTTACAGTATAGGTTCAGTAGTTACAGGTGGCGTAGTTGTCAATCCGACAACCCCTGTCAATCCGACAAATCCTCCAACCAATCCTCCAACCAATCCTCCGATTACCAGCGGTACAGTCCAGTTTGACGGTTCAGCAGTTACCGTAGGTAATGAAAGATGGGCATTGTATGTATGGAAGAGTGAATCGGACAACAAGTGGATTGATATGAGCGGTTCAGGAAGTTCCATCACAGGTAATATTCCTGACGGTTATACAAACTTCATCATTGTCAGAATGAACGGTGCGACAAGCGATAACAACTGGAACAACAAATGGAATCAGTCACCTGACCTGAGTACTTCGGCAGGAACTGTTGTCAAGGCAACAGGTTGGGGTTCTAACGGATTGTTCAATGTTTCCCAGTCCAAGTAATCTTCAATATTTTTGACATCAGGCTGATAACAGTTTTACTGGCTGTTATCAGCTTTTTGTTCGCTGACATTGTTTTTGAAAATCGGATAGTCTATATTTTCGGAAAAATTCTCTGTGGCTATTTTCTGCGGAGTATTTTCTTTTATTTTCCATGTAATTTATACAAAATTAATATTTTATCTTTTGCCAAAAAATCAATATAAAAATTGCAGATAGTATGATAAAATATCCTTGATATGTTTTTTAGAAAGAGAGGATTAACAATGGATATCAAAAAAAATTCTGTCAGCAGAAAAGCGTTGAGTATCATGCTTACTATGGCGATGGTTTCCTCGGTAGCTGTTTCATCGGCGGTTTCGTCGGTTGCTGTCACCAGCGATAAAAAGACCGCTGAAGCAACCACCGATGTACTTGACAGTTCCGTAAATGCCTACGGCTTGCAGACCCACCCGCAGGACGGTGTTATTCTGCACGCATGGGACTGGTCATTGAGTACCATTAAGTCGAAATTGCCCGACATCGCCGAAGCAGGTTATACAACGGTACAAACATCTGTATTGCAACATTGCAAGGAAGCTACCGCAGGGTACAATAACAATATGTGGTGGGTATACTATCAGCCCGCATCATTTGTACTGGATACTGTCGAGGGTTACAGTGCTCTGGGTACGAAAGCAGATTTGCAGGAACTTTGTGCGGAAGCTGACCAGTATGGTATTAAAATTATCGTTGACGTTGTTGCCAACCATTTAGGTAACAAGTCCGGTTATGACAAGGCAACCACTATTCCCGCAGATATCAGGGACGACAGCAGTTGCTGGCACAGCGAAGGATTTTCTCCCATCAATTACAACAGCCGTTACAGTATCACGCATAATTCGTTGAGTGAATTGCCTGACCTTAACACGGAAAGTACCAAAATTCAGAATTATGTCAAGACTTATCTGAGAGAATGTATTGATTGCGGTGTAGACGGTTTCCGCTTTGACGCAGCTAAGCATATCAGCGTTCCCAGTGAGGGCAGTGGATATACTTTCTGGTCGAATGTCATTCCTGATGCAAAATCCTATTATAGCACGAAAACAGGTGGCGATAGTCTGTTCTGTTACGGTGAAATACTTGGTGATACAGGTCCTAGTGGCCCTGCAATGACATCTTATACAGAGTATATGTCTGTTACTGATGATGTCACAAGCCGTAATATCCGTAATTCCGTTACAGGAAGCAGTGCAAGTGGTGCAGCGGCATCGAACTATAATAAGGGTGTTGCCGCAGATAAGATTGTCCTTTGGCCTGAATCTCATGATACCTATGCGAACTCTGATAAGGAAACAACAAGTATCAGTACATCGAACATCAACAAAATCTGGGCTATGGTAGGTTCCAGAAACAAGGCAACTGCGTTGTATTTTGCCCGTCCCACAGGTTACGGTCAGGGAACAATCGGTACAGTTGGTTCAACGTCTTGTTTCAGCACGGAAGTTACCGAAGTCAACAGATTCCATAATGCTTTCGCAGGACAGAGTGAATATCTGTCTTACAGCGGTAGTATCGCCTACAATGAAAGAGGTACATCAGGTGTCGTTATTGTCAATGTCAGTGGCGGTTCGGCAAGCGTAAACCTGACAGCCCACAAAATGGCAAGCGGTACTTACAAAGACCAGATTTCAGGAAATACCTTTACCGTATCAGGCGGTAAAATCAGCGGTACAATCGGCAGTAAAGGTATTGCGGTTGTCCATAATGCAAAGCCTATCACAGGCGTTTATGCAACTCCTGGTAACGAAAACGGTATTTACAGCTACAGAACAGATTCAGTTACAGTTACACTCAATGCTATTGGTATCACCAATGCGAAATATGCTATCGACAACGGTACACCGTCAGCATTTACAGACGGTCAAAAAATCGTGCTTGGTGCAAATGATGCTTTTGAAACCGTCAGAAAAGTTACCCTCACAGGTAAAGATGCTAATGGCACAGCTGTTTCTAAAGAATATACTTTCTATAAGACAAACCAGGGTGTAAGAATCTATTTTGATAAATCGGCTTATAGTAACTGGTCAAGTGTCTATGCGTATATCTATAAAGATAGTTCAACCAATCTTGGTGCATGGCCTGGTGTTAAACTGACAAAGGTTTCTACATTGTCAGGTTACTATTACTACGAACTTCCTGCAGGTTATGAAGAATCTTATGTCATGTGGTCAGATAACGGAAATTCATCAAGAAGATATCCTGCAGACCAGCAACCAGGTCTGGCAGTAGGCAGTACCACACACCTTTTCACAGGAAACAATGTATGGATAGAATACAGTGAAGCAGAAATTCCGACAACTCCGCCCACAAATCCTCCGACAAACCCGCCTACAAATCCGCCCACAAATCCTCCTACAAATCCGCCGACAGACCCTGACAATACTTATGTTATTGGTGACGCAAGCGGTGACGGCAGTGTCAATATGAAAGACTGTATCTTTATCCAGAGAGCAGTACTGGGAACAGTTACTCTTTCAGGTAAGAATCTGTTAGCTGCGGATATCAACAAAGATGACAAGGTAAATATTACTGACGTTGTGCTGGCTATGAGATATGTTATCGGACATAAAGATATTTACAGTATCGGTACAAGGGTAGTTATCGGACAAGAACCTACAATACCGCCGACAAATCCGCCGACAAATCCGCCGACAAATCCTCCGACGAATCCGCCCACAAATCCTCCGACGAATCCGCCGACAAATCCGCCCACAAATCCGCCGACAGACCCTCCCACAGTAGCACAGAGTGTTGTTTACTTCAATCCGTCCAAAATTGCAACAGGCAGTGAAAGATGGGCAATCTATACATGGAAAGGTTCTTCCAATACATGGATTAATATGACGGGTTCAGGCAGTTCTTATCAGGCTACCTTGCCGACAGGTTATACTAATTTCATTATTACCAGAATTGATAAGACAAAATCAACCAATTCATGGGACAATGTATGGAATCAGAGTCCTGACCTTACCTATTCTACATCAAAGAATCTGGTTACAGCAACAGGTTGGGGAAGTGGCAACCAGTTTACAGTAACACAATCCAAGAAGTAATCTGAAATTCGCCTTAAACAAAAACAACAGATAGCGGTATCAGCAACCGTTATCTGTTGTTTGTTTTGGTGTAGTGTTTAAGGGCTTCGCCCTTAAAAATCCCGCCAAGGGGCTTTGCCCCTTGACCCCACCCACTTTTGAAAAAGTGGGGCAAAACTTTTTGTGGCTCACTTCGTTCGGATTATTTGCCGCACGTTCTGCGGAATGAAAAAAGCGTCCGTAACTGTGTGACAGATACGAACACTTTACGCAACAACTTATTTGTTATCTTCAATATACTTTACAAGGTCGCCGACTGTTTTCAGATTTTCGATTTCTGTGTCAGGAACTTCGAGGTCGAATTCGCCTTCAATCACCATCAGTAAATCAACAACGTCAAGAGAATCTGCACCCAAATCGTCCTGAATGGAAGTTTCCGTTGTGATATCGTCCTCTACAGCATCAAACTGTTCTGCTAAGATAGCCTTTACTTTTTCAAGTACCATAATAAAATTCCTCCAGTTATAAATATTAAAAATGTTCGGCAATGCGGTAATACAGTAGACAAAACAGACATTTTTTGCTAAAATGGTAGTCGCACGGTCACCGCTTTTCAATGAACTTATCAAGTACAGGAATATATTATTGTTAATTCTGCGGTTTGTCAATATAAATTTGAAAATTTTTCTGAAATTTTTCTAAAATTTTTCATAAAGGCAAAATTTTGTAGACGATACAGACAGAAATGAGGTTTTATTATGTCAAAAAAACATTATGCCGTTATCGGGCACCCTATCGGACATACGATGTCCCCTTTTATTCATCAGCGGTTATTTTCGTTGGCAGGTGTGGAAGCAGATTATTCGGTGATGGAAGTCCTCCCCGAAAATCTGGAAAACGACTACCGACAGACACTTGCTCAACTGGACGGATTTAATATTACCATTCCACATAAGTCCGCAATTATCCCTTATCTTTCGTCACTGGACAAAAAAGCCGAATTATATGGCAGTGTCAACACAGTTGACAGTAATGGTAAAGGCTATACCACCGACTCTGACGGCTTTTTAAAAGCACTTTCGCTTAACGGTATTGCTCCTGACGGCAATGTTGTGATTGTCGGTACAGGTGGCGTAGCGAGGACTATCGCTTTTGAAGTTGCCAAGGCGGGAGGAAGTATTGTCATTGCTGTACGACATGAAGATATCCATGTTGCTTCTTCTTTGGCGTGTGAACTGATGGATAAAACTATTCACCCCAGTGTGTCTACCTGCTATATCGACCGTATTGACAAACTGGATAAGGATATTGATTTGCTTGTCAATGCTACGCCTGTGGGAATGTATCCCAATACGGACGAAATGCCTGTCAGTGAAAATATTATTGCAGAATGTCACGCAGTATTTGATGTGATATATAATCCGCTGGAAACAAAGCTTATACAGACCGCCAGACGTATGGGCAAGAAAACGGCAGGCGGTATGGAAATGCTGGTATGGCAGGCAGTTGTTGCCCATCAGATCTGGGACGGTTCTGTCTATGATGTGAACGATATCGCTCAGCTTTGTCTGGACGTTTCGGAGGAACTCAAAAAGACTTTTTAATGACAGGGTGATTCATTTGGAAAAGAAAAACATCGTACTTTGCGGTTTTATGGGGAGCGGAAAAACGACTGTCGGACGACTGCTCGGAAAAATATCAGGTATGCACTATGTGGATTTAGACCGCTATATTGAAAACAAGTATCACACCACTATCAAAGATATCTTTGCGGAACATGGCGAAGATTATTTCAGAGATTTGGAACATGAGGCGACCAGAGAACTGGCAAAGAAACAACATCATATCATTGCTTCAGGCGGAGGTACATTGCTCTTTGAAAGAAATGTACAGGTACTCAAAGAAACCTGTACGATAGTTTTGTTGAGTGTTCCGTTAAGTACGATAAAGCACCGTCTGCGTAATGATAAAAAAAGACCTTTACTGCAACGTCCCGACAAGGATAAGGTCATGGAAGACCTCTACAATGCCAGACTTCCTCTTTATCAGAAAGTCGCTGACTATACAGTCAATGCCAATAAATCACCGTACGCCATTGCCCATGATATTTCTGAATTGTTGCTGAAATAAAGAAAGGAAGGCTTTGTTATGAAAATTGTCATTGCAGGTCTGGGAATTATCGGCGGTTCGTATGCCAAAGCTATCAAGAAATATACCGACCATACAGTTATCGGTATTAACCGCAGTAAAAAGCCGTTGGAAATGGCTCTGGAATGTGGGGCTATCGACCGTGAGGGAACACTTGACGACCTGAAAGATGCCGATATGCTTATTATTGGCACATATCCGAAATATGCTGTTGAATTTGTCAGGACAAACGGACATCTCATTAACAAAAACTGTATTGTTACCGATACCAGTGGTATTAAAACGGCAATATGTATGGATATGGTGAGATTGTCGGAACAATTCGGTTTTACTTTTGTCGGTACTCACCCTATGGCAGGTAAGGAAACCAACGGATTTGTTTCGTCAGATGCCGACTTGTTTCAGAATGCGTCCTGTATTCTTGTTCCGTGCAAGGCTCAGAAGAAAGACATAAAAAAAGTAGAAGATTTTGTGCGTTCCATAGGGTTCACACAGACCCCTGTTGTTACGCCTAAAGTCCATGACCGCATGATTGCCTTTACTTCACAAGTTCCCCATGTGCTGGCGTGTGCCTATGTGCTCAGCCCGTTGTGTAAGAATCATCAAGGCTTTTCGGCAGGCAGTTACAGGGACGTTTCCAGAGTTGCCAAAATCAATGCCGAAATGTGGACGGAACTCTTTCTGGAGAATAAAGAGCCTCTTGTTTCGGAACTGGATACGTTGCTGGATAACCTTTACCGTATGAGAAACAGTATCGCCAACAACGACAGTCAGAGTATTTACGAACAGCTTATGGAGGGCAGAAAAATCAAGGAGGAACTCGGTGAATGAAAAAAATTCATGTTGCCACAGGCAGACCTTATGATATTTTCATCGAAAGGGGACTTATCCGTCATTGCGGTGAGTATATCAGAAAAATAACAAAATCCGAAAAAGTCATGATTATTTCGGACAGCAATGTTTTTCCTTTGTACGGCGAAACAGTAAGACAGTCGCTGGAAGAAGCAGGATTCCGTGTATACACCCATGTTTTTCTCGCAGGCGAACAAAGTAAAACCTTGGACACCATCGCCGAAATGTATCATTCCCTTATCGGAAATTCTTTTACCCGAAAAGATATGGTTGTTGCTCTGGGAGGCGGTGTTACGGGAGATATGGCAGGATTTGCGTCAGCAACCTATCTCAGAGGAATTGACTTTGTGCAGATTCCCACATCACTTCTGGCACAGGTAGATTCGTCCGTAGGCGGAAAAACAGGTGTTGATTTACCACAGGGAAAAAATCTGATAGGGGCATTCTGGCAGCCTGTTGCCGTACTTATCGACCCTGATACACTCGATACCCTTACCCCTCACTTTTTTGCTGACGGTATGGGAGAAGTGATTAAATACGGCTGTATCAAAAGTGAAGAACTTTTCTCAACGCTGGAAACGCAGAACGCCAAAGAGATTATTGAAGACATTATTTTTCAATGTGTTACCATCAAGCGTGATGTTGTGGAACATGATGAAACCGAAAAGGGCGAAAGAGCCTTGCTTAATTTCGGACATACTTTAGGTCATGCTATCGAAAAGGAACATGGTTTTACAGACATTTCTCATGGACAGGCGGTAGCCGTAGGTATGGTAATGATAGCCAGAGCAGGTGAACATCATGACATTACCCCGAAAGGTACAGCGGAAAGAATTGCCCGTCTTTGTCAGAAATATCACCTTCCTGTTACCGACAACACACCTGTTGAAAATATCGTAAAAAGTTCCTTCAACGACAAAAAAAGTACAGGCAGTGCGGTATCTTTGATAGTGCTTGACAAAATAGGTGTAAGCCGAATCTTTTCCGTTGAAAAATCCGCTATGCTGTCATTTGTGACAAAGGAGTATGTATGAGTAATATTACCGTATTTCCCAGAACTTTCAGCGGTGAGGTTGTTTTACCGCCGTCCAAAAGTGATGTACATCGTGCGATTATCTGTGCATCGCTTGCCAAAGGAAAAAGTATGGTTTCTCCCGTTGACTTTTCCAAAGATATTCTTGCTACCATCGACTGTATGCGGAATCTGGGAGCGGATATTCTGACAGTTGACACGGACAAATTAGCTATTGACGGCAGTGGTACTTTTTCGCAGAAAACAGCTGAACTGAATTGTAATGAATCAGGGTCGACCTTACGTTTTTTAATTCCCCTGGCAGGGGCAGGCGGTGTGAAAACGACTTTCAGCGGAAAGGGCAGATTACCGCAACGTCCGATAGGAATTTATCTGGATACCCTCCCCGAACACGGTATACATTGTGAAACCTGTGGCGGACTTCCTTTGACAATCAGCGGAAAGCTGAAAGGCGGAGTATTCAGTATACGTGGTGATATAAGTTCTCAGTTTATTACAGGACTTCTGCTGGCTTTACCGCTTGCCGAAGAAAATTCCCGTATTATTCTTACCACTCCCTTACAGTCCAGAGGTTATATTGATATGACACTTCATACAATGAAAACTTTTGGGGTTCATGTGGAAACAACAGATTACGGCTATTTCATTCAGGGAAATCAGCAGTACCATTCTTGTGACTACACCTGCGAAGGGGACTGGTCACAGGCGGGATTTTTTCTTTCGGCGGGAGCTTTGGGCGGAAATCTTACGCTGAAAGGACTTTCTTTGTCGTCCGTACAAGGGGATAAGGAATGTCTGGAAATTTTCAGGCAGTTCGGAGCGGAAATTACGGCTACGGACAGTGAAATTACCGTCAAACCAGGAAAAAACGGTCTGCAGGGAATGACTATCAACGCCACAGATATTCCCGACCTTGTGCCGATTTTAGCGGTGACAGGAGCTTTCGCTAAAGGAACAACTCATATTTACGGTGCGGA
Organism: uncultured Ruminococcus sp.; assembly: GCA_902772795.1. GTDB lineage: Bacteria > Bacillota > Clostridia > Oscillospirales > Acutalibacteraceae > CAG-964. Next base: position 12,879 of record CACYBZ010000054.1, read on the forward strand.
ACGGTTACGCATTAAAGAAAGTGACCGCTTAAAGGCAATATCTGATGGTCTTACACGCATAGGTTGTGAAGTGACAGAAACATCTGACGGATTGATTATCAATGGCAGGGAAACAGCAGACGGCGGTCAGGTAGAGGGCTATAATGACCATAGGATTGTTATGTCTATGGCAATAGCTGTCACAAAATGCCGTAATGCTCTGGAAATCACAGACAGTGAAAGTATCAACAAGTCCTATCCTGAATTTTTCAATGACTATCAGCGTATAGGTGGCAGTGTTACTCCCTGAACCCCTGTCAGGGGCGTTGCCCCCCGAACCCCTATCAGGGGCTTTGCCCCTGAACCCCACAAGCCTTTGAAAAGGCTTGACCGAAACTTTAAGGCGAAATTTGCATTCGCAAATTTCGGAGGACGTAAA
>CACYBZ010000055.1 GCA_902772795.1 uncultured Ruminococcus sp.
CGTTTTCCGAAATCTGCAACAGCAGATTTCGCCTTAAAGTTTCGGTCAAGCCTTTTTAAAGGCTTGCGGGGTTCAGGGGCGGAGCCCTTGATGGGGTTGAGGGGCAAAGCCCCTCACAGAATATTAATCATTGTACTTACTGATGAACAAATATTCTCCCGGTGTAAAGATTCTCTCTCCGCAATACTGCGTAATCAGCTTCAATGTATTGTGATAACTTTCAGGCAAATACCAGTAATGTTCCAACGTCGGAATATTTTCCTCATCATAACGCTTATTTCTATTAATTCGTTTTCTCTGTTCAAATGTCAGCCTTAATACAAAATCGTCACTGGATTTCGTTATCTCATCTAGCCCATTGCCATCCAAACTACGGTATTTTTCCTGTAAATTTTCGTATTTCCTGACTGTTCCCAGAATATCTTTATCATTCATAAAATCTTTGACAAAAGTATCATACATCTTTCTTAAATCTTCTTCTATATAAATATAAGTACCGTAAGGTTTTGCGTTCACGTTATCAAAGATATGCGTAATATGTTCACTTACCAGATGTCCGACATCGCTTTTGATAAAAGAAAAACATGTCTGCTTATAAATACTTGACGATATGATTTCATTTTCGATTTTTTCCAATTCTTTATTGTCGCAATAGATTCTGTCATAGTTTCTGGTTATCAGCTTACCGTTTTTCAACCTGTACTGTATCTGAATATCTGTCGCCTGAACATAGGACGGAACAGGTTTTTTTGTGACACCATCGTCGTAATATTCCTGATTATAGTATCGGTTTTCCATATTTCCTAATATGTAGAACGGTCGGTTTTCTGCTTTGATATTATCAATGATAATTTGATGTAACTGTCGTGTTTTTTCGATAATTTCCTTATCCGTTATATGATAGTTCATCACATGAACTTTGTTATCCTTATCGAAATAGGTTTCACAGGATAAATATTCAGGAATATTATCTTTACTTTCATAAAATTCTCTGTATTTGTTCTGGGTATATAAATTGACACTGGCATAATTATTGACTATCGCTACCGACTCAATAGCTTCTGTTTTCGGAATATAGCTGTCTGTACCGAAGCACCCCGTAATAATAACCAGAATTGTCACCATAACCATTCCCATAGAAATACCGAACACAGGTAATTCTTTGAAAAAGCCTCTTACTCCCTTGTTGTACAGGAAAGTAAAGATTAAAAAGGAAATGATTGCTCCGATGATACTTCCCAGAATAAAAATCACGGTAGCATTGACGATACCTTCCCGAACAGACTGGTAAAACATACTCCTGAAAATTGCTCCTGAAACAATAGCTGATGCGGTCACAATAAAAACAGTAACAACAGATTTGGCAATCCGATGGATAAAGGAATTCTGTACATTTTCATTTTTTCTTTTTTTGGCAATGAGACACCCTAAAGCAATCATTATCACGGTAAAAATAATATTGAAAATGATATAGGAAGCTAATGATATGCCTTCACTGAAAATGGATTCCTGAACATCTGATGTTATTACTTTTCCTGACATAATCAACATCAGATTAGGCGATAACGCTGTGATTACCATTTTATTTATCAGATTTAATCCGTCATCACTGGCATATTGAAATCCGGGAATCGTATTGACAAACTGATTGACAACCAAAAAAATCAGTAACGGATACAATACATTGACAAGACCATAAGAAATGACGGTACTTAAAATCGTTCCGCATAATAAAGCCGTCACCCAGAACATGGAATAGGCAGATATCACCGACAGGAACATCAACAGACATTTCTTCATGACATATGGTAAATAAGGACGTACAATATTGTAATAACTGGATTCGTTGTCATATTCCCATATTTCATAAGAAGCGGATAACGAATCAGGAAACATATTCGGCACTAATCCCGCCAGAAAAGTAAAGAATAACAGCGGTATCAACAGCATAATAAGTCCTGCCACATATCTCGCCAGAAACATGGTCACTTTCTTTACAGGGAAAGACGCATACAGATCAATGCTTCGTTTATTATGAAGTTCTTTGGACATCATGATTCCGAAAAACAACATGAATATCATGACAACAAAGGGTATGAGTTCATCAAATACATCATTGGCATAAAAATAATTTTCGTCCGCCATCGCAGAAAATACGATGACAGGCAACACCAATGCCAGTATACAACAGTAGACAACAAACAACGGTACACTGCTGAAAAATGACCATTTGACTAAACCCCAGAATGTATTTTTCTTACTGGTTTTGATTGAGGATATTGTCGATGTCATATCCTGCCACCTCCATTTCACTGATAAAGATTTCTTCAAGCGTCAGCGGTAATGCTTCATAGAACAAAGGATTATAGGATTTGACGACAGTTTCTATCTGTTCCCGTGTTCCTCTGGCAACCAGTTCATATAATCTGCCTGTGTTCTTGATACTGACAATATCCAGCTGAGCAAAAGCATCTTCGGGAAGCAGATTTTCATACGCAACATGTATACGGTGCAGATTGAGTTTCAGTTCATCAATTTCCTGTTCGAGCAGTATTCCGCCCTTGTGCAGAAAACCGATATGGTCACAAATATCTTCAAGTTCTCTGAGGTTATGCGAGGCGATAATAACCGTCATATTATTTTCTGTGATGTCGTCGACAATCAGCTTTTTGACAAGCTGGCGGATAACAGGGTCAAGACCGTCAAAAATTTCGTCCAGAAACAGGTATTTCGGACATACCGACAATGCCAGTATCAAAGCAACCTGTCTTTGCATACCTTTTGACATTCGGATAATCTTATCCTTGTTATTGACAGGAAAAATTCGGGATAAATTCTGATATTTTTCTTCATTCCAGTTCGGATATAATGAACGGTATAAGACTGCCATATTCTTTAGTGTGGCATTATTGGAAAAATACGGAAAGTCCGATACAAAACAACATTTTCCTTTGACGGATTCATTGTCATAAGCGTTTTCTTCGTCTATCGTGATGACACCACTGTCAGCAGTATACACTCCTGACAGAATTCTCAATAACGTACTTTTTCCGCTTCCGTTGGAACCTACCAGTCCGAACACTGTTCCTGACTCTATGTTAATCGTCAGATCATTGAGTGCCTTTACCGTTCCGAAACTTTTCGATACATGGGCAATCTTTATCAAAAATCATTCACTCCTTTACGATAGATATTCTCGATTATTTCTGTAATCTGTTGCTGTTTAATACCGATTTTGACGGCATCATGCACATTTTCTCCGATTTGCTGAAGAAGTCTTTCCTTTTTCAAGTCAGCCACCTTTGTTTTTTCCGAAATAAACGACCCTTTCCCGACAACCGAATAAATAATACCGTCATTTTCCAGATTTTTGTAGGCTTTAGAAACGGTATTCGGATTGACCCCCAGTTGGGCGGCAAGCTGTCTGACGGGTGGTAATTGCTGTTCCGGTGTCAGTATCCCCAGCGATAACAGTCGAATAACATTGTTATATAACTGTTCATAAATCGGTTCTCTGCTGTGATAATCAATAGAAAACAATTTTTTCATCTCCTTTCTCTTTGTTAAAAAAATGAATTGTATTAATTCAATAAGTACAATATTACTATAACATACCTATACAGAAATGTCAACCTTACTGTCAAAACAAC
>CACYBZ010000056.1 GCA_902772795.1 uncultured Ruminococcus sp.
CTATGGGGTATTTGATACAAAAGAAGAATTGCTTGCCTCTATTCAGAAAACATTAAAGCCGTTCCCGAAAGAATATGTTGACGATATTGTTGACGGAATTCATCATCTCGGATAGTAAAAAATACCATATGTGCGGTTGAAATGATTATTGTATAGCTATGACAATGAAAAGTTTTTGTCCACTTTTTTCAAAAAGTGGTGGGGTCAAGGGGCAAAGCCCCTTGTGGAATTTTTAAGGGCGAAGCCCTTAAACTCCCCAAATACAAACCAAAATTTGCGTTAGCAAATTTTGACAGTAACGATTTGATTTTCAACTGCTCAGGTGAAAAATGATAAAGACAGGAATTTATACTATGGAATATTTAGTTTCACTAATCACCCCTTTTCATAATGTCGACCTTGACATATTTTCAAACGGTGTTAAATCTGTATTGAATCAGACGATAGGCTTTGAACACATTGAATGGATAATCGTTGTTCATAATTCCGATGAGCAATACCTGAAAGGTGTTTGTGATATGGTCGGTCAATACGATAATGTGAAAATTGAAGTGCTGAACAATAATGTAAGAACACCGTCAAGCCCCAGAAATCACGGACTTACCAAAGCAACTGCACCGTATGTTGCCTTTCTTGACGGTGATGACAGTTTTACACCTGAATGTCTTGACACGGCTTTGCGACATATGAAAAAAACAGAAGCAGACATTACATGGTTCAGACGAGAATTTGAACTGGAAACAGATACCACAATTCCCATTACAGAAATTGTTCTGTGGGATCAGACCCGTGAAGAAATCATTGTCGATAAAGACCATTGGGACGATGAAAAAATGTTCAGTGGTATCTGCGGTATGGTTACTTCCCGTATCTACAACAGGAAATTTCTTAATGCAAACGGGATTAAATTTGATGAGAGTGTTCCTTTTGGTGAGGACTATCTGTTTAATCTTGAGGCATACGGTCATGCGGAAAAAATCTGCTATCTGCCACAGCTTATCGGGTATCACTATTTTATTAACGGCGGTTCTCTTGTTCAGTCACAGGCAAAAACTCCTGAAGTTTTGCTGTCTTATGCAAGAGGCTATAAAAAGATATTCGATACGGGTCTGAAATACGGTTTTTATATGAATGCTATTGTTCTTGGACTGTGTTGTGTAATCGCAAGATTTATGATTGCCTCTGATACACTGACACTTGAGGACAGAATAGAAATCAAAAAAATTCTTGAACCGTATCTTGAGATGATGAGTCCGATAAAAGTGTCTAAACTCTATTCCGAAAAGGCTGTTAAAGAAAGATATGACTTTCCCCGTGAAGTCATTCTGCACCCTGAAAAATTTGTCGATAAAGATATTTCGTGGGATTCGATTGTTTCTTCCTATGCAGGCAGTATTCAGCCACTTTCTCCGTATCAGAATTTGTTGAGAAATATTCTTGAAGTCAATCAGGGTTCAGATATGGGAAAACGATATGATTTTGCAGATATTCTTACGATGACAGGATATCAGTCAAAAGTACCCGTTATGGATTACGATGTCTATTATCCGCTTATCCGTTTACAGACCAATATCGGTGAGTCGGGAATATTTACCTCAGATAAGATAGACGGCTATTTGTTTACTTCCGGTACAATCGGTGTGCCGAAACTCATACCGTATACATCACGACAGTTTGAATACTGTATCCGTGAATTTACGCATATCGTTCAGAATAAGATGTCGTTTCTGATGTTTGAAAGTTTACCCAAACTCAACAGATACAACGACAACACCTATCTTAACACCGTCAGCGGTATGATACTGGATTTATTTTTTGATAATCAAAGAACATTGCTGAAAGGCAGTTCCACACATTTTACTGCTTCCGAAGAACTTCTTTTTCCGGGAAAAGTTGCGGATATGAGTTATGCAAGAATACTTTTTGCTCTCGGGGAAAGAAATGTCGAACAGATTTGCTCCGTTTACATGGGGAATAATAGAAGCCTTTGACTTTATTCGGAATAACTGGCAACAACTTTGCGAGGACATTGAAAACGGTACGATGTGTGGGGCATCTGATATTCCGAACGACTTAAAGGAAAAACTGGAAATATATCTTAAACCTGACGCACAAAGAGCAGATGAACTGAGAAATATTTTTCACGAAGGCTTTGCCGTTCCCGTTGCCAAAAAAATATGGAAGAAACTTGACTGTATTATTGCAGTCGGTACAGGTGCTTTCCGTGTTTACACAGACCGTATGAAAGAATATATAGGAGAAATAACTCACCGTAACGGTTATTATCTTTGTTCTGAATCGCTTATCGGTGTGGAAACGAAAAACGGATTATATCAACTGGATTTAAAAAGCTGTTTCGTGGAATTTGTTCCTGTTGATAACCCCGATGCTGTTCCGTTGTTTGTCGGAAATGTAGAGATTTGATTACCCCTCTGTCAGCCGTTGGCTGACATCTCCCCTTTCAGGGGAGACTCTCTGAAAGCTATACAATACTATTGTTTTAAAAAATTAAACGATAAGCTATGAGAATTTGCCTCCCCTGAAAGGGGAGGTGTCCGACAGGACGGAGGGGTAAAACAAATTTTGCACTACTGGTTATGACTTAAGTTAGTGCAAATGGGGCTGCCGCCCCTTGACCCTGCCCACTTTTTGAAAAAAGTGGACA